>JAALKD010000033.1 GCA_011088215.1 Sphingomonadales bacterium
GGCATCCATCAATGGCTCATCAGCGAGCCACACGGTTTTCCCCGCCGCTTTCATTACGGCGTCGGTAAGCGCTTTATCATCCTCCGAAACACCCGTATCTGCGACCAGCCCGGTTACCCCGGCACCCACGGCGGCCGGGGTGTTGGGCATGGCACGCACAAAATGGCTACTTGGCAAGCGCCCAGACAAACCGCCGGGCAAACCCCTGTGCATCTGCGCAAGCGTTACGCCCGCTGCCACAGAAACCACGATGGTGCCTACCCCCACCGCTGTATCGACAGAAGGCAATACTGCGTTCATCACCTGGGGCTTTACGGCCAGCAAAACAAGCCGCGCCAAGGTGCCTGGCGGTAAGTCAGCCCCGGTGGACAGAAAGGTTGCGCCGGCAAATTCAGGAAGGGCGTCCGCGGTCGCCGCCGGGTCAACAATGGTCAGCGCTGCAGGGTCTAGCCCAGCGGTTAACCAGCCGCGCGCCATCGCCGCGCCCATGTTGCCGCAACCCACCAGAACAAGCGGCGAGGCGGCAGTGAATTCGGAAAGGTCAGTCATCAGGGGTCCTAATAAAGGCGGTATCAAAATAAATAAGGCGGAGCATAGCCCCGCCCACACAAGACAGCAATATCAATAGGCGCACCGAAGTAAGCGGCCTTCGGTTAAGCGCTGAGTTTACGCACTTCCGGCGCACTCCAGCATCGCGCTTTCAATCGCTTGCGCCGGCGACTGACCGCCCCACATAACAAATTGGAACACCGGATAAAAACGTTCGCATTCCCCGAGCGCAGTTTCGATCATCGTAATTATATGGTCTTCGCCGATGGCACCCAGCAGTGGGTCGTTGGCCAGGCTGGCGTGGCGGTACAAAAGCGCCCCTTCTTCGGCCCAAAATTCAAAGTGGCCAATCCACATTCTCTCGTTGATCATGCCGATGGATTCGTAGATGTCGCCGCGTTTCCCCTCGGGCACTTTCAGGTCAAACATGCAGGCAAATTGCAGGGTTTTGAAGTCGTCGCGCCAGAACACCCGAAACTGCAAATCGGTATACTGACCGCTGATAAACATAGTTAATTCGTCGTCGCCGTGGCGCTCAACTGCCCATTCATTGGCGCCTGCAAGCTCTTCGGCCATATCAACAGGGTTGATGTTCAGAATTTCAGAATGTCCGGTGCTTAATGTGGTCATCTCGGTGCCCTTCTTAGAGGGTCCGCCGGAGTGAAAACCGGCAGACAATTTGCCAGTTCAAGTCCTAGTCTTGATATGCCAGATACACGAAATCTGGATCCTTTCGAATGACTAAACACTATATGTAGCGTGCCAAACCAGGCGAGACCTGGCAAGCGGAATTACGATTTTTGGGAATTTTTCTGTGGATAACTTTTTAAAGTGATGGATGAAGCGAGCCAATTTTCAGCGCTCTATCAGCCGTTTAGTCAGCCTTTTTCAGCTAGAAGTTCGCTTGAGCATATGCGCGAAAAAAGGGAATCGAAACAGCAAAAATCGGAACAAAACCAGGTGTTTTACGAACTAAGCAGGCGCTTTTTCGGCGCCGTCACAGTCAGCTTATCCCTACACTCAAACCGGATTTCTTAGGGCATGAATTCATCATGGCGTTATTTGGATTTCAGGGTCTCAATCTCAGCGCGCAGGTCTTCATTTTCCATACGGGCTTTTTCGGCCATGTCGCGAACGGTTTCGAACTCCTCCCGGCTAACCAAATCCAGACCAGCCAGCTGCTTGTCGAGCCAGGCCTTGAAAACGCCTTCCATCTCGCCCTTAACACTGTGGGCCGCGCCGACTGCTCCGGTAGCCAGTTTCGCCATATCGTCCATAAATTTATTGCTGGTCTGCATGTGCCGCTCCTACCATTTGCTTGCTCTCATATGGTCCGTTGGTGTTAAAATAGCAAGAGGCGTTCTGCCGCAGCCAAATTAGAAGAAAGCAAACCCATGGCAACAGCCGAAGAATTTACCGAAATCGCCATGTCGCTGGCTGGCACAGAGGCCGCGCCGCATATGGACCGAACGGCTTTCAAGGTGAAGCGCATTTATGCCACTTTGCACAGTGACGGCCTGACGGCCAACCTGAAGCTGCTGCCTGACGAACAGGAAGTGAAATGTCTAACCCACGCTGCGGGCTTCAAACCAGTCAACGGCGGGTGAGGCAAACAGGGCTGGACAACAGCGACACTGGCCGAACTGAGCGTCGACGAGCTGCGCGCCGCACTTGAAATGGCATGGGTTCACGGAGCAGCCAAAAAACCTACTCGATAAAAATTCAGAGCGCAGCCGCCATAGCGGCCAACTTGGCGGTTGTGTTCATATTGCGGCCAGTGCCCACCTTCATTGCCGATATCTTCAACTTGGAGCGGCCCATACCGTCGGGGAAATAAACATAAACCTCTCGTTCGCCCAGCTTGATCTCTTCAGTGGTCCGTCCGGTGGCGGTGTCCGCGGTGTCGGCAGCAGGCGAAGCATCCGTGAACACCGCGAGCGTGCGACTACCCTCGCGCCCCGGAAATGGGTTAGCGTCAAACACTGCCTGCATCTGTGATTGCGTACGCACCTGCACCCCCACCGGTTTGCCCATATGCGCCTCAAGCGCTTGTTCCAGTGCGGCTTTCACGTCCGCCGCTGACTTGCCGGATTTGAACACCACATTGCCGCTGGCGATATAGGTGCGCGCACCAATAAACCCGAGGCCATCGCACAGGGCCTTCAGCTCGGTCATCGGCAATTTGCCGGTACCACCCACATTCACAGCATGGAGGAGAGCAATATAATTTGTCATGAGCCTATTCATTTCAGTTAACTATATACTGCCCTTAGACACCCCGGCATATGTTTGTACGCTGTAGTTAATACTATCGCTGTTTGGTGGATGCTCATCTAACTCTCCCTATGAAGTTGCGCAAAGTTATGTAAACCTGATGTGCCAACAGCCCTACATATTGTCCGCGGCTCTTTTCCATCTTTCACTGTCCACTAGTGTTGAACGGTTCAATTTGATCTCACCATTCCAGTTTGGTATGAGTTTTAAAGTTTCTTTAACACTGTCAGAAAGAGCTTTAGGCATCCAGGGGCTGATATTAATTCGGTCTATGCAGGATAAATCGATTTTCACATCATGCGCAAACCCCCTACTACTGGATGGATACACCAACCTGAATTCTTGTTCGTCTTCATAGGGTAGTCGTTTCAAAAAAGGAAGTTCGTCAGGATCGGGAGGATCGTTTTCAATATCCACTATTTTCTCATAATTGATGTCTCCGCATATTACGTCATTAGCTTCCATTATTGAGACAAGCTTGTCTTTCTTGAATTCAATGCAGATGCCATCCATATTAGGCGCAAAGATACTCCAGTGGTGGTATGTTTCAGTCTGATTTGTTAAACAAAGAGCAAAGACATTCTTTAGCTTTTTTACTTCCACATATTTTTTCATGTAATAGGCGTCATTTTTATCATCCCATGAATCTGGGTTTAACAACGTCAATACCTTATTGCGGATTATGTGAATGGTGGCTGCTAAATTTGTATAGCGTTTGAGTCTGTTATTGACCGGTTTTTTCATTGATGCCCACTTTCCTATCTCACAGCGATTAAATATACACTGCCATACAGGCTCTGTCTCGAAATACAGGATACCATTCTCCACCTAGACACACTCTGCGCATTGCCTATGATGGCCCGAACTTGTGCAAATACCCATTATGGAGCCGCCACCCGTGTTAGAATTACTATCCGCCAGCGTGATTAACCTGCCCCAGTTTGACCCGGTTGCGCTTCAGTTGGGGCCATTGGCCATTCGCTGGTATTCGCTGGGTTACATCACCGGGCTGCTGTTTGTTTGGTGGTATGTGCGCCGCCTGACCAAAAAGCCCGGTGCGCCCATGAGCGCGACCCATATCGATGATTTCATCACCTGGGCCATGCTGGCGATCATCGTTGGCGGGCGACTGGGCTATGTATTATTCTATAATTTCAACGCCTACATGGCCGACCCGCTGGCCATTTTTAAATTGTGGGACGGCGGCATGTCTTTCCACGGCGGGCTAACCGGCGTGGTGCTGACAATCATCTGGTTTGCGCGCAAAAACAAGCTGGACCTGATGCGGCTGGCCGATGTGTTTGCTGTGGTCAGCCCGGTAGGCATTGGGCTGGTGCGCATTACCAATTTCATCAACGGTGAGTTGTGGGGCCGCCCCACTGATGTGTCGTGGGGCATGGTGTTCCCCGGCGATTTCACCGGCGTGCCACGCCACCCCAGCCAGCTGTATGAAGCCTTGGGCGAAGGCCTAATTTTGTTCGCGGTGCTGATGTTCCTTTACCATAAAACCAAGCTGGCCAAACAAGCACCGGGCGTAATCGCAGGTGTGTTTTTCGCTGGTTATGGTTTGGTGCGCTTTCTGGTGGAGTTCGTGCGCGAACCTGACGCCCACATTGGCCTGATGGACATTGGGCTGTCGCGCGGGCAACTGTTGACCATCCCCATGTTCCTGTTTGCCGCGTGGCTTGTCAGCCGGGGTATGAAAACCTACCGCAGTAAATCTGGTAAGAAATGACGCCGCTTAAAGACCATTTCATAAAACGCATTGAGGCTGCAGGCCCAATGACACTGGCCGCCTATATGGGTGAATGCCTGATGCACCCCGCGCACGGTTATTACCAACAACAAGCAGTTTTCGGCGCGGAGGGTGATTTCACCACCGCACCAGAAGTTAGCCAGATGTTCGGCGAGATGATCGGCCTGTGGCTGGCCGACCGCTGGACTAAAATGGACCGGCCAAACCCGGTTAACCTTATTGAGCTTGGCCCCGGGCGCGGCACCCTGATGGCCGACATTCTGCGCGCTGTCAGCCCGGTAGAGGATTTCAGCGCCGCCCTGCAAGTGCATTTTGTCGAGGCCAGCACCCAGTTGCGCGCCGCGCAGGCTGAAAAAGTGCCCAATGCACAGTGGCACGATACGCTGGCGCACGTTCCAGAAGGCCCATCATTGATTATCGCCAACGAGTTTTTTGATGCCCTGCCTATCCACCAATATGAGAAAACCGGCGGCAAATGGGTTGAACGCATGGTGGGCTGTATAGACGGCGACCTCGCGATGGTGGGCGGGCCGTGCGGGCCGCAGTTTTCGCTGATCGATGAGGCGATAAAGGCCGGGCCAGAAGGCAGCATCGCCGAGGCTTGCCCGGCGGCATTATCGATCATCGGCGATATTTCTGAGCGGCTTAACACCCACGGCGGCGCTGCGCTGGTGGTTGACTATGGCTACCGCAAAACGGCAGCGGGCGACACATTTCAAGCGATGCAAAAACATGCATATGTGGACCCCTTCACTGCCCCCGGCGAGGCCGACCTGACCGCCCATGTGAATTTTGAACTGCTGAAAGCTGCCGCCACCGAGAAAGGGCTGCGCGCCTTCGGCCCGGCGATGCAGGGCATGTTTCTGATGGCGATTGGGTTGGGCGCAAGGGCGCAAGTGTTGGCGGGGCAAGGCGATGAAGCCTTTTCAGCGAGCATTCTTTCTGACCTGAAGCGCCTGACCGCCATCGACCAGATGGGCACCCTGTTCAAGGTGTTGGCACTGCAACCGCACGAGTTAGCCCCTCCCCCCGGGTTTTAAGTCGGTTTTAGCCATCGAAATCAGTCTGTTTTCCTAGAATAGCGCTGCACTGTGACCGCGGTCACAGGCAAGGCTGTCGAATATCCCTATCATCCCCTCTATCAACAAAGGCCCGCTTCTGGCAGGGCCTATACCAGATCAATAGGGGGAGATTAAAAATGAAACTTGTAACACTTGCCATCGGGGCAGCATTAGCTGTGTCTAGTGCAGCATCGGCAACGGACGATAAATCATACACGCCGTACGCATCGACCGAGGAAATATCGGCATTCATGAAGCAGGACGGCCCGATTACAAAGTGCTTGATCAAAGCAAGAAACACTTACGCAACTTGCAAGGCCGCGGCAAAAACCAAAAAGGCTGAAGATGCCTGCCTGAAAACACTGCAAAAAAAGATCTTAAGTTGCCAAAACGCTAAATAATCAGGCTCTGTGGTTTCTGATCAAGTGCTTAACTGGCGTTCGGTGCTACCCCATTCGTACTTCAGTAGCGCTTGATCAGTTCAAAATCACGTCCCGGACGGTAGGGTGCAAGGTTTGGCGCCTGCTCGCCGCTTAACAGCTCATACGCCGCCAGTTGACCGGTGATAGGCGCCATGGTCACCCCGCTGTGCATCACTGCCAAATATACATCAGGCCGGTTGGGCGACGCGCCAATAACCGGGTGGCCGTCCAGCGGCAGGGGCCGCCATCCAATGTAAACATGCTCAACTTCCGCGTCAGCCAGCGCCGGGACATAGTCACCCACCACAGCATATATGCGCCCTGCGTGTTCCAGAGCAATGCTGCGATCAGGGTAATCATTGGGCCGTCCCTCAAGCCGGATAGCGTGGGCTTCACCCGCTGGCACGCCCTGCTGTTCTCCGGCGACAACCCGGCCATCAGCACGCTGATGAAAATGGGCGCCCGGCGCAGCGATGATGGCGTTGATCGTCGGCGGCAAAGGCTTGGTGATCGCGATCACACCGGGTGTGGTGCGTTGCGGCAAGTCGGTATCGGCGAATTTTTCGGCGGCAATCGGGTTTGCCCCGGTGGCCAGCACAAGCCGGTCCGCCTTGATGTCACCCATGTTTGTCGAAATTGAGGCCAACCGCCCTGCCTTCATGGTGGTGCCGATCAGTTCGCAGGGGGCCTTAACCACCGCGCCCAATTTGACAGCGGCAGCAAGCAGCGCGTGTGTTGCGGCGACCGGGTCCACCGTTCCGTCATTGCCGGAAAAAGCGGCTTGGTCCGTGTTGCTAAAATCGACATTTGGTTCCATTTCAGTCAACTGGGTTTGGTCAAGCATACGAGCATCCTCGCCCCACTCAAGTTGTTCAGCGATTTGGCCAACCAGTTTTTGCTGGCGCTCGGGGTCTGCGAACCATTCCAGTGACCCGCCCCAATGCACCGGCAAATTAAGCTCGGTGTGCAGGTCATGCCAATTGGAAAGGCTGGCTCGCGCAAACGTATGATAACTGCGCGGCTGGCGGGTGTAGGTGGCATTGATCCAGGCGAATGTGCCGCGGCTGGCGTGCGAGGCAGGACCAACTGTATCGATTACTGTCACCTGTGCGCCTGCCTTGGCCAAATGATAGGCGATAGACGCACCGACGATACCTGCGCCGGCAACCACGACATTAAGCGGGTTTCCCGGCTGGCTAGGCGCGCAGCCAACCAATGCAGTTGCAGACAGCAATTTCAGTAAGGTACGACGATCCATTCCAGGCCCCTTTTTAAGCAGATATCCTGTCTAGGGCGCGGCCATGCCGCTGTCAAACAGCGACCACGCAAATTCAAGAGCCGGTTCAACCGGTAAACAACTGTTCGGCCCAGGCCTTTTTAAGGGGTTTATGATCCGACGCCTCGGGCAGGTCTGCTGGTATACCAAACCCGATATCAACATATTTGCTTTGAAAACAATGTTCGGAGACAATCAGCGCTTCGCGGGGTTGACCGGCCTCATACACATCAGAGGCAGACGCCAGCCCCATAAGATGTACCACACCCGGTGCGTGTTGAACCGGCAACAAATAGGCCCGGCTGATGCGGTTGGTTCCATTGATAAACCCGGTAGAAAATTGCATGACCCCTGCGCAGGGAGTGGCAAACAGGCTGTTCCACCATTCGGCACCAATTTGGCGCATGTCATCGGCAACCAAATCCAGCCAATTGATATTCCTGTTATAGATTTTTACCCGATCAGAAATATGCTCGCCCATCAACCGGCAGTGCAATACGCCGGGTTCCGGCTGCTCGTATATCAGAAGATCTGATGCAAAGGGGGCAAAGTCCCGCAGGGTTATGGCTTTGCGCATTGGCAAGTCGTCGCCCACCCGTGCTGCCTGCCAGCTGTCGAAAAACCGACGAAAAGAAGTTTCATTAACCGTAAGAGTAAAATCTTCAACCATATCAATCTACCGGACACGATTTATTAGGGACTCTCTGATTTCACCCAACCCCAGGTTTCACGAAGGATACGCAGGATCATCGCCGCAGCACAACCTTTTAGTGACTCTGACAGGAAGCGAACGGTTTGGCCTTCGATACAAGATTGAGGCTTTTCAAGACGCTGCCCAAAGGGCAGACTGCTCCAATGACATCACACCAGACATCTCACTTGGTTTTGCCGAACCTGATTTCTTCGCCCCACGGCTTCCTTTCACGCGAGGGCGGTATGTCAGTTGGCATATATGACAGTCTCAACTGCGGCCCCGGATCAAACGACGATCCAGACAGCGTGCGGGAAAATCGTCGCATAGCCGCCAGCGTGATAGCCGGGCGGCGCGACACGCCGCTGGTCAGCCTCTATCAAATTCACAGCAACAAGGTGGTTTCTGTCTCCTCCGATTGGGGCGATGACAGGCCGAAGGCTGACGCATTGGTGACAAACCAGCCAGGTATTATTCTCGGTATTTTAACGGCCGACTGCACTCCGGTATTGTTCGAAGACCAAAATGCAGGGGTAATCGGCGCAGCGCACGCTGGCTGGAAGGGTGCGCTGGCCGGAGTAATAGGTGAAACTATTAGTGCGATGGAAGCGCTCGGCGCGGCGCGCGGCAGTATTGTTGCCGCCATCGGCCCGACCATCCAACAGCCAAGCTATGAGGTCGGCAGCGACTTTGAGGCAAGGTTTCTGCAGGTTGACGCTGGGTTTTCAATGTTTTTTGCCTCTGGGCGCGACGCTGAGCACCGGCACTTTAACCTGCCCGGCCTGGTGGAGAACCGCCTGCGGCAGGCTGGCGTCACGCGTGTTGCCAACAGCGCGGTTGATACCTATGCCAGCGAAAATCATTTTTCATATCGGCGCACCACCCACCGGGGCGAAGCTGACTATGGCAGACAATTGTCGGGGATAATGCTGGCGCGGTAATCGGGCGGCTTAAGCGCTGGAAAGTTGCGCTTCGCGGGCGAACTTTGCGGGCGATTCGCCTTCAACACGAGAATGGCGGCAGAAATTTAAACAATTTTACCAGAAATACCCGTATAAACACGCTGTCATTCACCGATTTAGCAGAAAGATTACCAGATCATCACTGGCCGCTTTACAGGCTCGGGCGGCACTGCTAAAGCTCCGTTTATCAGGGTCAATCTTCATCATGTGGAGGCCACTATGGGCATGAAGATTCTTACAGGTAATGCCAATCCGGAATTGGCGGAAGCCATTGGTGCTTATCTGAACATTCCACTGGCAAAGGCGTCAGTGAAACGCTTTTCCGATCAGGAAGTTTTTGTTGAAATTCACGAGAACGTTCGCGGCGAGGATGTTTTTCTGGTTCAACCAACCAATTTCCCCTGCAATGATCATATGATGGAACTGCTGGTATGCATCGATGCCCTTAGGCGCGCGTCTGCCCGCAGAATTACCGCTGTTATTCCCTATTTCGGCTATGCCCGACAGGACAGAAAACCCGGCCCACGCACGCCGATTTCGGCCAAGCTTGTTGCCAATCTGATCACCACAGCCGGTGCAGACAGGGTGCTGACAATGGACCTGCATGCGGGCCAAATTCAGGGATTTTTCGATATCCCGACCGACAATCTGTATGCCATGCCGGTATTGGTGCGTGACCTGAAAGAAAAATACGCTGGCCGCGAGATGACTATTGTATCACCTGATGTGGGCGGCGTGGTGCGGGCACGGGCCTATGCGAAACGCGTGGATGCCCCGATCGCCATCATCGATAAACGCCGCGAACGCGCTGGTGTTTCCGAGGTGATGCATATTGTTGGTGATGTGGCGGACACGCACTGTATTCTTGTCGATGATATTGTCGACAGCGCCGGTACGCTGTGCAACGCCGCACAAGCGCTGATGGACGCAGGCGCCAAATCAGTTTCAGCTTATGTGGCGCACGGGGTTCTGTCAGGCCCGGCGTACGAACGCATTAACAACGGTGTAATGGATGAACTGGTGATTACGGACACCATTCGCCCGACCGAAAATGTCCGCAACAGCAAGAAAATTCGTCCGGTTACGGTGGCGCCGCTGTTGGCAGAAGCCATGAACCGCATCGCTCACGAAACCAGCGTTTCCAGCCTGTTCGACTAAAGGCTTAATGAAACATCCTAAAGGCCTCATTTGGTGAGGCCTTTTTTGTGCCTATGTGATCGCCATCACATCAATTCCCTGCCGTTTAGGTAGAGACTCCACAAATACGCAATTCAAAGCTACAGTTCACACGTTATTGTTGAATTGGGGGAGCGCACCGTGGCTGAAGCACCAGATGAAAAAGCTCAAATGAAGGCCGATATGCGGGAGGCAAAAGCGCGAAAACCGGGCACCCGAAAAAAGACTGTTCGAAGCGACACACAAACAGCGTCTGCTCCGCATTACACACAATCTGTTGAAGAAGTAATTGAGCGGGAACCGGACAGCACTGAGGCAAGCGAAGCTGTTGACGGACCAGAGGAAGCTGTTGACACAAGCGAACGGTCACTCACTCTCCGCTTCACCCGCTCGGTCGAGTTCGACCCCGATAATTATGATTTGATAATTTTACCATACGGCCAAAAGAATGTTGCTGCGGAATTTGCCCGCCATCCCATGCTGGATAACGAGCGGCTAACGGCGGATGTAATTGCCGCAACCAATAAGTTCGAAGCGCCCTATGCAACCCTACCTGATATTGGCCTATTGTTGATCAAGACTGCCACAAGTGAGCAATTTTTTGTTCAGGCGCTAAGAAATGTAATTTTAGGGTCAGGATTCTCTTTCACTGGCCCAGCTATACGTATTTTAGATTGCATGGACTTCACACCGCTAAAACAATTTCCATTAAGCACTCATTTATTGGAAGTAGCGAGTGCTCTTTATGATGTGCCATACTCGGTTCAATATGATGTCTGCGTTACAGCAGGCAGCGCCAAAAACCTTTCCCAAGAAATACCGTTGCTATCCGGAGATACAAACAGACCTTTTGGCTTCGAGCAGCTTCAAATAATTGGACTGGACGGTGGACAGCTTGGCTCAAACGTGCCTGCAGATAATGATGACGGCATCTCAAAACCAAAAAAAACCGACGATACTCGTACGCATTTTTTGGCAGATCACGCCACCTATGAAGACCTGCTTGGCTACCATCCCTATGCCATGGGCATTGCCTCGTTTGTGAAAGACACTGACACGACCCTGCCGCTGACCATCGCCATTGACGGCGCATGGGGCAAGGGCAAGTCGTCTCTGATGAAAATGCTGAGAAACGAATTGGACCCCAATCGCCCAAAAAATGATGCCGTGCTGCCTCAAATTGGTTGGTTCAAACAAATTTGGACAACTCTTATCACGCCGCTTGTCATAATTTGGACACTGATAAAATCATCAATCGCATTGCGGGCAAATATCCCGGCAGACACTGGCGAACGCCGCTACGCCACCGTTTTCATCAATGCCTGGCGTCACGGCAAAGGCACCCAATTGAAGGCGAAAATTGTCAGCGACATTCTGGCAGCAATGACTGCCCGCTTTGGTCCCGACTTCCTGTTGCGGCTGCAAATGAAACGATTGGACCGGATCGGCCTATTGGAGTCGGCTACAAAGTCTTTACTCACCAACATGATAGTGCTTGGCTTGGTATTGATCTTTAGCGCCGGTCTGATTGCGAGCCTGTGGTTCAACCTGGATACTACTCTACTGCCGGAAGGTTGGCTCGCCTTCCTCAAAACAGAAAAAGAAGCCACCAGTGCGTTCACAGTTGTATTGAATGCACTGCTATTTGCGTGGAAACACAAACCCAGCCTGAAGCTGGATGATTATCTGCATGCACCGGATTACCTCAAGCTGGCGGGCAGTGACGCAGAGATAGAAACCGACTTTCGCCGCATATTGGCAGCGCTGGAAGAGCGAAATTGCCATTTGGCGCTGTTCATTGACGATCTTGATCGCTGCGCACCCAACGAATGCGCCGCCGTAGTTGAAGCCCTGAACACTTTCTTTGGCAGCGAAGGCCACAAATGTTTATTCATTCTTGACATGCACAGGGAGATGGTCGCCAGCTCGCTTGATGTTGCATACAAAAGCCTTGTGGACAAAATCAATGCTAATGATCTCTTAAAAGATCAAAGGCCATTTGGGCGCCGGTTTCTGGAGAAAATAGTACAATTTGTTGTCGCCTTGCCAGAACCGGATGAAGCAGCAACTCAAAAATTCCTGGATGCAATGACCTCTGATACCCGGCGCGGCAGCCTGGAGGACATAAAAGCACTAGCGAAGGCACAAGAACGTGACGAAGCGATATCCAATAGCGATAAAACGGGCAAATACAATGAACGCGCAACGGAATTGCTTCAGACGGTAAAAAAAATAACCCAGATTATAATGCCTTGGCCTGCAGTTGAATTGACGGTTTTGGCAACAACGACAATCATCGAGCGCATGGAAAAACAGGGTGTTAACATCGAGTTGGCACAACAGGAAGCTAACCGGATTTCAGGTCTCAAGGACCAAATAGATAAACGAAAGAAGGCCAACGAAAATGAATATGTGGAGGCATTTAAAGCAGTCAAAGACGTGATCCGCTCCAATCCGCGCCAGTATAAACGATTTTTCAATAAGTTGCGTTTTTACCGGCTTTTGAATGTTGCTGAGGCCAACCCCATGTTTGTCGACGCATGTGAGGCGGTGATGGCCCTTGAACACCCTAACTTATATTACAGGGTGATAAAATGCTCCGGCAGCCTGAAAGCATTCGCGGACGAAGCGCCAAATGCTTCTTCGACCAAATTCAAAGATCTGGTCGAAGACTTTGACAGCCACGCTGCGCTGAAAAGCTTGCGGGAGCAGCTCTACACCGAATTAAAGCATTCGCCTTAGCACCTTCTTTTTTCCGATAATCTGGTGATATAGAACCGCTGTAACATGCAACACAAACAGCGCAGCAAGGACATACCACCCCGCTACGTGCAGCTCTTCCCAGAAATGGTGCAAATCCATGTCACGTGCGTACGGAGTCGGTATGCTGAAAAGTCCGTAAAACGGCAGATCCCAACCTACTGTCAACAAAGACATGGACCCAGACACAACCTGAAAAGCGATGACGCCGTAGAAGAACCAATGAACAAGAGTGGCAAGATTCACTTGCCACCAAACATTACTCAGCGCCGCTGGTGACATGTTGCCCAGCTTCCAGCCAAAGCGAACGAGCAGAAGCATCATGGCCAACATGCCCGTTGATGCATGCAGCCGAATAAGCGCTGATTTTTCCTCACCGCGTGGCAGATCACTCATAAACAGACCGAAAGCAACCATCGAAATAAGCAAGAATGCCATCACCCAATGCAGAGTTTTTGCGCCCCAACCGTAGCTGTCCAAAGTGTTTTTTAACCTCATTGGAAATCTCCCGTTTCGTGCTTGATCAAAAACTGGATGTCCAAGAAACTGTGGTCCTGAAATTGCGATTTGACCCCGGCACACCGGCGAAAGTTCGTACTGCATTGGTGTTGAATATATTGTTCAAACCGACGTCAAACCGCCAACCGTCGAGAACACCTTCACTCGGTTGCCACACCAGATAAGTATCAATTGTTTCATAGTTTGGGCGCGCTTCCGCTGGATCATTGACCTTGTCAAACGCACCAGCAAATTCTGCGCGCATGCCAAAGCGGACATCTTTCTCGAACATTTTTATCTCGGTTACCAGTTGCAGTCGGTTGGGAACCAATACGCCGACAAATTCACCAGTGCCTTCATCGCGGCCATCAATCGTTGAATAGGCGGCGGACATGAAAAGATAGTCGCTGCTATATTGACCTTCAATCTCGAAGCCATCTAGCTGTGCACGAGCGGTGTTGACATTACGGCTTGTGCCCGATGTGCAAACACCAAACGGCGCACCAAAACAGGCTGGTGAAAACTCTACATTCACCTCAAGGTCAATCAAGTTGGTTACATCATTTTCAAAATAGCTCCCCTTAACAACCAACCTGTCGCCGTCATAAGCGAGGTTTTCAAATGTCAGGCCCGCGCCAAACTCATATGCTTTCGCGCGCTCAGCCTGCAAATCCAGATTTGGAACAAAGAAGTTGGGGGCCTGCACGGTTGGGCCAAGCGGAATTGTGAAATGAATATTGTCGGCAAAAATTTCGTTGAATGACGGCGCACGGAATGCCTCCGAATAGTTCCCATACAGCAACAACCAATCCGTTGGAGCGTAGGACACACCAATCTTCGGCGATGTGGCGCCATCATCTGTATTCAAGTCTGAATTTTGGTCGGATGTGTTCTTGAAGTTGTCGTATCTCAGGGCAGGGATAATTCTGAAAGTACCAGCGGCCGTTTCAAGGCCAATGTCGGCCTGAATGAAAGCACCAAATGTCTCGGCAGTCGCATCCGGAACGCCGCCCCGAGCGCCATCGGCGGTGGTATTGTCGAGACCAACTTGTTCGTCTTTGTAGTATTCACCGCCGTAAGTGAAGACAACCGAACTTTCGCCGCCGAGGGTAAATTTCGACCGATTATCCAGAACAAAACCGTATGTTTTGACCTTGCGTGTGATTTCTCGGGGTGTATCCAGCTCCGCCTCGTCAACTCGGGAATTATTGACGTACCCAATCACGCCCAAATCAACAAGGTCACTACCGGGGTTATAGTTGATACGAGCCCGCAAGGTTTCACTTTCAATGTCCTTGCGTACGAGATCACCCATTGAAATACCCTGCCCATTATTGGGCTCCAGCGCGTCGTTACTGAAACGCAGCCACGAGGCGTCAATTTTCAGGTCATCTGTAATTTGGGAATTAATTTTCACCAGGCCAGAGGCGATTTCATCATCGCCCTGCAGGTCTTCACCCCTCGCCAGGTTAATGTCGTCAGACTTCCGCCATGTGAAATTGGCAAGCCCACCTGTTTTACCGTCGGCGGTCGTGCCAAATAGCGTACCGCCCGTCATCCATTCGTCATTCAACCCTTGAAATCCGGTTTTGACACGAAAACCAAATTGGGCATCTTCTTCAAGCAGATCATTTGCAGCAACCGTTTCAAACGCGATTACGCCACCCAGTGCACTGGACCCATAAAGAGCTGAGCCCGGCCCGCGCACAACTTCAGCAGTACGCAACAGGTCTGGTTCAATGAAAAACCTGCCGTCGTGTCCGGAAAGGAAGTTCTGACGTACGCCGTCGAACAACACCAAAACCCCCTCACCTGAAATGCCTCGCAAGGCCGGAATGTCCCCTGTCCGCCGCGGGCCACCGGTGAATTGAACGCCAGGTGTTGAAGCGAAGATTTCCGCTACGCTTGCGGAGATACGACCTTCGATTTCATCACGAGACACAACGCTGACGCTGCCGGGGAACGAAAATACATCCGATGGACCGCGCGTTGCGGTAATGCTGATTTCCTCGATCTCCGTTATAGCGAAATCCACGGCTTCATCAGCGCCGTGGGCGGCCAAAGTGTTTCCGGCCAAGGCAATGGCGATGACCGCCAAAGACCCTCCGGATTTAAGCGTGTGCACATGTCGTTCAGAAAACATAATAAATATACCCTAATTAATATTGCGAATCATTCTTAGTTGCATTAGTGAAGGATTTAGCAGTATGTTTTTGCGAATGCAAGTGAGTCTTATTATTAATTAAAAGATATTTGGGAGACAAAAAATGATCAGAAAATTACAACCGTTGGCAATTTTTGCCGCCGTTTTATGCTTGGGGGCTTGCTCGCCCCAATCCGTACAAACCTCCGGCGTGGAGGCCCGGATTGCGCAACCATCGGCTGAAATAGAACGTGACCGGCAGGCAATTCTGGCGATGGTCGGAGACTACGCCGTTACGTTTGACTTCAGGGAAACTGTTGCTCTGCAAAAAGATTACCGGCCCAAAGAAGCCTACGTCACTCACGCTCAGGAAATTGTGCGGGTGATCGAAGACCGCGGCGATTTCATTAGCCTGCAACATATATTGCTGGTCGGCGACGAAAAGAAAATTCCGATCAAACATTGGCGACAAGACTGGGCGTTTCAACCGGCAGCGATTACGCGGTTTGTTGGCGGCAACGGTTGGGAAAATATCAATCTAGCGCCGGAAGAAACCCAAGGAAAATGGGCGCAATTGGTTTACCAGGTTGATGATGGTCCGCGCTATGCCGGGCTTGGCGCATGGCGCTATGACAGCGGATTTGCCGAATGGGCATCTCAGCCTAGCTGGCGCCCCCTGCCCCGCCGGGACGCGACCAAACGAACTGATTATCATGCGATTGAAGCGGTGAACCGACACGCGATAACGCCGGATGGCTGGGTACATGAGCAGGACAACACCAAGTTGATTTTGGGCGGTGTAGCGGCGCAGGCTCTGGTACGCGAAGTAGGCGTAAACACCTACGTGCATTCCGACAGTATCGATGCCACTACTGCGATGGAATATTGGGAAAAAACCAGCGACTTTTGGCGCAATGTTCGCGCGGAATGGACACGTCTTGAAACCAAAACGCCCGGTTTTGGTCTGACCGTTCAGGGCGAA
Source organism: Sphingomonadales bacterium (assembly GCA_011088215.1). Classification (GTDB taxonomy): domain Bacteria; phylum Pseudomonadota; class Alphaproteobacteria; order Sphingomonadales; family Kordiimonadaceae; genus Kordiimonas. Next base: position 16,551 of record JAALKD010000033.1, read on the forward strand.
CCAGAGGAAATTTACATGCAAATTCTCGGCATCGCTTCTGGATTGGTTGACGGTGACACGACAACCGAGCAAGCGTCCGCAGACGCCCGCGATATTATCCGGGAGTATACAGCGCAAGAGCTTAAACCCCTGCACATTAGATTGTCCGAGGTTCCAGCAATCACACCGCCTTCGGGAGAGTAGAACGTCAACTCACCGGATAGAAAAGCCCGCTGACCATGCGGGCTTTTCATAGAGTGAACGATTGTTGTCTAATATTTAACGCGAAATGAAATAGCGTCTGGCACATCTTTCTCCGGGAAAGCTGCCGTCATCGCTTTATCAAGAAAAATAGCATACAAAGCACCAAAACGTTCCTGATACCAATTTCGTGGATAAGGGTGTCCAGCACCATAATATTTGCTGGAGACAATTTTGGTCGCAGTTGAGTTAACCTGAATTCGTTTGGTGAAAATTTCGCTGCCGCCAGCATCAAAAAGTCGGACATGCCCCTTCATATTGGCATGTGGCCCCCTGAACGCGTTGACATTAAAGCGCTGGCCATAGAAGTCATCGACCTCCAGAACCAACTTTACACCAGTGTCAGCTTCACCGATAAACTCAAGATTATATTGCGCCATGCGTTCTGCCAACGTGCGAACATTAAAGTCGGATGGATCAGGGATTAGCCGTTCATTAGCAGTCGCATATGCTTACCAACGCGCCGGGGAACGATAGTCACGATCCTGTCGATTATCGCGGTACTCAATCTCTCTACGATGCTCATAACGATCTAGCTTTTTCAAATCTTTCTGGATGCGTGGGCTGAATTTTATCTCTACCAAACTATCCGTTGCGAATACCGATCCGCCCTGCACAGTCAACATAGCACCGACACACAATAACAAAAATCGCATCCTGACCTCCCCAAACATTTTCATCTACGGCGACATGAACACCCTTATTGTTAACGAAAAATTTCTGAATGAAAGATGAACACGAAAAGATCGCTAGCCGACTACTCTTTTAGACCGAGAAAACGCATAGCGAAACTGAAGGTGTTCATAGCCGCCGTGCGGAAGAATTTGAGGCAGCAAATTTCTTTTGCCACCCCAGATATAGAACAGCCCAAGCCTGATCGTTACTCCCGCAGGAAAATTGGCCCAGGCACATCAGCGGCGGGATAAAGCTTCTCGATACCTTTACGCAGGAAAGTGGCGAGCACTGGCGCCATACGTACATTCATTGACTGGCCGAGGAACGCATATTCGCTCCCGGTGTATGACCGGTTACCAGTGAACTGGGGAACGATAGCGGTGGATATCTTCTCGCTAGCGACTGTTTTGCCGCTGGCGTCAACCAGGCTAATCCGCCCGCTCATACGCGTGTTGAACGACTTGAATTTGGCCAGCGAATAATTGCTGGCGTAAAATTTATCAATTTCTACCACAAGCCGGTGGGTGTCATTGTGGTTTTTTACCTGAGCCAAGCTGTATGTGGCCATAGCTTCCACAAGTGCTGCAACTGAAAAGTCTTCCACCTCAGGGATCAAACGTTCGGTGCCAAACTCGGTTGCTGAAAACCGGGTGACGTTAACAATACTGTTTGGAATGCGATTAGCACCTTCCTCACGGTATTTTCTGAAGAAAGCTTCCCGCTTTTTCTCAATAACATTCAGCCGTTCCAAGTTTTCCTGAATGAGCGGCGAAAACTTCACTTCTACGTCTGCAGCAACGGCGGCCTGCGCCGTACCAAAGCCAAACACCAGAGTTGTCAAAATAAACAATTTAGAAAGTCTCATGAGGGCCTCCTCCAAGATTACGGTAACCATAACAGCATCACATCTAATCTGATAGGCGATCCTATCTGAACCAAACATGAACGATAGTCCCGTGCACGCTTTGTCGAGAAGATTAACCTCGCGGTTTAGCTACCCTGCAAACAACTATTGCGGCGAGATCACCATGTCCCCCAACCCAAAACCAGCGAAGAAAGCTGGCAGACTGCCATCTGCAGTAGCTCGTTCGATAATCGCGTCCAGATCATTGGCTGAAATAGCACCTCCCTTGCGCACAATCAGCGGCAAGGCATATTCGTGATCTGTTTTTTTACTGAGCAGCAATTTGTCACGAAGTTCGGGTCGGCGCTGAAACTCATGAAACAGAAAGATGTTTGACATTACGCCCACGTCCACAGCACCACTTTGCAGATAGCGCAGCGTTTCACTTAGTTTTTCGGCGAAAACCGCATCCACCTTGGTGCGAATGTAAGCCTGATCAGAACGAAAGTCGGTAAAGGCATAGTGATAGCCCAGCGTAAGGGCAACTTTGCTTGCCGGGGAAAGTGTGAACAAATTCTCCCCTGCAGGGTTTCTGGCCATAGCGACAAACATTTCCCGGCCGTAAAGGATCGGTTTACTTACATCAATCTGATCAGCAAATTCCTGCCACCCCCATACCGGCATCTCGAAAAATACCGCGTCGATAACGCCGCGCGCCATCAGCTCATAGCGTCGCTGCGCCGGAATGGTCATGAATTGAAAACGTACTTTCGACTGCCGACCGTTCAACATGGTCAAAAAAGCTGGCGTCACGCCTAGCCCGTCTTCAACAAAGGGTTCAAAAGGATAGCCGCCAACTTTCACAACCACAGGCGACTGCGCAACACTCATACGACCACCGGTCTCGCCGAAAGCCGCCGATGAAGTCGCCAGCCATAAACCAAAGAAAAATGTGATGAACGATACCTTTTTCAAGACTAAAAACTCTACAAAAACACGGTAACCGGACGCAGTAAATTTGATCGCCCGCCGGTTACATTATAAGTGTGAAATTAACAGAATATGGGCGATTTTCACAAGCCTTGCGGCAAAATGGCAAATTTCGGTGGCAAAGGCGGTTTTGCTAGTCATATCACGCTTAGGGCGCCTCGCGCAAATAAGTGACCGCGTGCGGAACTTACCGCCCTAAACCACTTGCATTTGAGCGGGATACAGGCTAAACCGCGCCGACTCGTCCGGGACCGCCCGTTCGGGCAATCCGTCCTTGCATCCCTGGAGGAAGTGACGGTCGGCAAATGGATGGTCCATTTGACCGGTTCAAGTTTGGAGAAAGTGAATGGCTGACGTCATCACCATCGAAGCAGACGTACGTGAGCGGCTTGGCAAGGGAGCCAGCCGTGCAACACGTCGCGCTGGCTTCGTACCCGCTGTAATATACGGCGACAAAAAAGACCCTGAATCAGTTCAGATCAAGATGAACGCTGTTGTCCGGTTATTGAACCGCGGCGGCTTCATGTCTCAGACCTACGAAATTTCAGTGGGCGGCAAGACAACAACAGTTCTGCCACGTGATCTGCAACTTCATCCGGTATCAGACGTACCTATGCACATCGACTTCCTGCGCCTTGGCAAAGGGTCAACTGTTACCATGGCTGTACCTATTCATGTTATCGGTGAAGAAGAGTCTATTGGCCTCAAGCGCGGCGGCGTGATCAACCACACCCGCCACGACATCGAGCTGAACGTTCCTGGCGACGCTATCCCTGAATCAATCGTTGTGGATGTGACCAACATTGATATCGGTGACGCCGTCAAGATTTCGGAAATCGCCCTTCCTGAAGGCGTGGTTCCTACGATCCGATCGTGACTTTACCATCCTTGCAATCGTTGCACCTAGCATACTGAAATCTTCTGGTACCGACGACGAAGACGGCGAAGGCGAAGAAGGCGAAGACGGCGAAGTTGCTGAGGGCGAAGAGGCCGAAGGCGGCACTGAGGAATAACGACGATAGTCTCTGGTGGGGCGCGAACTGCTTCCTGCCAGTCCTCTATTAGCTGATGCCGGTAAGGTTGACCCAAAAAAGGGGTTTTTCATGCGACTTTTTGTTGGTCTTGGCAATCCAGGCAGCAAATATGAAAACAACCGGCACAATATCGGATTTATGGCGGTGGACGAAATTGTCCGCCGCCATAATTTTTTGCCGGGCCAAAAACGCTGGCAAGCACTGACATTCGAAGGCCGGATGGGATCAGAGAAAATTCTTATCCTGAAACCACAGACATTCATGAACGAAAGCGGGCGTTCAGTCGGTGAAGCTATGCGATTTTTCAAACTGGGTCCAGCGGACGTGGTGGTTTTCTACGACGAGCTGGATGTGGCTTTCGGCAAGGTGAAAGCCAAGTTGGGCGGCGGCAGTGCAGGCCACAACGGCATCAAATCCATCGCGGCACACATTGGACCCGACTTTGAGCGAGTGCGACTGGGCATTGGCCATCCGGGCGACAAGGCACGGGTGCACAGCCACGTACTGGGCGACTTTGCCAAAGCCGAATTGGGCCTACGAGACAAGATGCTCGAAGCCGTTGCAGCAGAAGCCGACTGGGTGGCAAACGATGACAGGGCAAGGTTTCTAACCAACGTAGCGGGCCGTATCAACCCGCCGCGCCCGAACGGCACAAGTACAAAAAGTGCTAAACCGAACGAGAAAGACATTGTGCCAACCGTCAAGATCAAAGGCAGTAGTATGCCGCAGGATAAAAGCGATACAGGCGGCGGCGTAATGGCAGAAGCGCTTCAAGCGCTGGCAGACAAATTAAAGGGTGAGAAATAATGGGTTTCAAATGTGGCATCGTCGGACTGCCGAATGTGGGTAAATCAACGCTTTTTAACGCGCTGACCAACACTGCAAGTGCAGCCGCGGAAAATTACCCTTTCTGCACCATCGAACCCAATGTAGGCAACGTACCGGTGCCGGACGACCGTCTGTTCAAACTTGCGGGCCTTGCCAGCTCGAAGGCAATATTGCCCACTCAACTTTCGTTTGTTGATATCGCCGGCCTCGTGCGCGGGGCCTCAAAAGGCGAAGGGTTAGGCAACCAGTTCCTTGCCAATATCCGCGAAACCGATGCCATTTGCCATGTACTGCGCTGTTTCGAAGACGACGACATCACCCATGTTGACGGCCGGGTAGATCCGGTTTCTGATGCCGAAACTATCGAACTTGAACTGGTTTTCGCTGATCAGGATAGCCTTGAGGGCCGCATTCACGGCCTTGGCCGAAAGGTTCGCGGCGGCGACAAGGAAGCCATACTGACCATGAAAATGATCGATAAAGTGCTACCCCTGCTCAAAGACGGCTTGCCCGCCCGCAAAGTGGAGGTTGATAGCGAAGACGAAGAGCGAGCGCTTAAGGAGCTGCAACTGCTGACATCAAAGCCTATTCTTTACATTTGCAACGTGGACGAAGACAGCGCCGCCACCGGCAACGAATTTTCAGCCGCGGTTGAGAAGATGGCCGCAAAATTGGGTGCAGGCTGTGTGGTGATTTCGGCCGCGGTTGAAGCCGAAATTGCCCAGCTGGACGACGAAGAAGAAAAAGTCGAGTTTCTGGAAACCCTGGGCCTGGGGCAAACCGGTCTGGCTCGGGTTATTCGCGCAGGTTACGACCTACTGCATCTGGTCACATACTTCACCGTTGGCCCCAAGGAAGCGCGTGCATGGACCATCACAACCGGCACCAAAGCGCCAGCCGCAGCCGGGGTGATCCACACCGACTTTGAAAAAGGTTTCATCCGCGCCGAAACAACAGCCTACGACGATTATGTCGCGGGTGGCGGCGAACAAGGTGCCAAGGACGCGGGTAAAATGCGGCTAGAAGGCAAAGAATATATAGTTAAAGACGGCGACGTGCTGCATTTCCGCTTCGCTACCTAGTCTGGTTTAAAGCGCACCGATTTCATTAGGTAGGGTACCGCTGCCTGTAAAGATAAAAGAAGTGGTACATACATCACCCAATCAGTACCCCCGGTCGCTGCGTCCAATACAATGACCAGTAGCAATATTTGAAGCGGAACAAAAAACCATACTTTTGGCCCTTTACGACGGGCACGTTTACCTTTCAAACGTTGACGGCCTGCTTGGCCAAGCGAAATTTGGCCATGGAGAAACAACCCACCGAACCAGTATGCAATTGCGAACAAGCCGAAATTATATAACACATGAGGCTCGGGCTTGATCTGAAACCAATTGTTAAAAGCCGCGATGGCACCCAGCAGCGATGGAACAGAAACAGTAATGACCGCGAAAAAGCAGCGAACGATATAAAATGTTCGCCGCCGTCCGGTGGCATCTGAAATTCGGTCACTATAGTAAAACCACATCATTCCCATGCTGAGCAATTGCATATTAAGAATAAGTTCCCACCAAATGCGGGACCGCGTAAAAGCACCCTCTCCTTCAGCAACATATAAAAATTGTTGCAGCATCAAGGACAATATACAGCCAGTAATTAACAGGGCCTGCGCCGCAAGTATGGCACGCCATTCAACAATGGATGTTTGTGTAATTTTTTGTATCCGGTCGAAATGCGTCATCATGTGACTTTGCTTGCACGACCCCCAATTAATGCACATCATAGAAGCGAATGCTTAAGAGAAACTTACGACACCAGCGGTAAAACCGCGGATAAAAAAAACGCTATGTTGCTGAATTTATCTCAGGTTTAGTGGCCCCGGCAATTTCCATAACGTAGGGCATTGATCCCTGCGCAAACAAGAATAACGGCGCAAAAGAAAACCATATTGTGTCGCCGCTAAGCACACAAGCAGTGGCCAATACTGTAAATAATAGCGACGGTGCAAAAAAGCAAACTGCTGCGAGACAGTGTATATTTCCTTACGCTTTTGACGGTACCGCTCGATCATACGGTACACCAACAGGCTGATCGCCATATGCACCACAGCCAGACCAATAATGATGGCAAAAACTATCGGAGGCGGTTTTGCAATGAACCAATCATTCAACACAGCGACAAGCCCGACCACAAACGGTGTCGATACTGCTAGAATAGCGAGCCAGCACTTGGTCAGCTGCAGTCTGCGCAATGGCCCAGGTATCTGACTAATCCGGTCAGCGTAACTGAACCACATCATGCCAGCACTCAACAATTGCATGTTCAGTGCAATTTCCCACCACAACCGCGACGTCACAAACGCAGGACCACCACCCTGCGACGAAAAATACTGGAAAAACATCAGCGACAGGATTGTGCCAGATATGAGCCGCGACAGAATAGCCATTAAGGCACGGGAGTTGAACGGCTTGCGATCAGCTTCATTCTCGCCTGAGTAAGTTTTGCTCATAAACTACTTCAACCAAAGGGTTATTCATTGTTGTGCTAGTGCCAAACTTAGGCGTTAAGCGATTATTTTAGCAGACAAAGATTACCAAATTATGCATCAACAGGCGGCGGGCGAAAAGCTTTCATCAGATAAGGCATTGCCCCCTGTAGATAAAGCATAATAGGCGTCAAAATAAACCACAGCGTACCGCCGCCCGGCCCATCCACCAACGCGATGATGCCCAGCGCAATCGACGGCAAAAAAAACAAGATGCCGCGCCGCTGACCCGGACGTTTCATGGATTTTTTCCTCAACCAATACAATATGCTTTGCAGCAGTAAGCCGACCAGCCATGTCGTTACGCCAAACACAAAGAAACCGACAAAAACATCTGGGCCAGGGCGAATTTCGAACCAGTTATTGCTGGCGGAAATCGCGCCCAAAAGAGTTGGCATAATGGCCGTCAACGATACAAAACCGCAAGTGATAATATGCAGGTGCCGCACCGGGCCAGTGGCAACACTTATTCTGTCGCTGTAGCTAAACCAAATCATGCCAACACTGAGCAATTGCAAATTTAGAACAATTTCCCACCAAAGCCGCGAGCGGTTAAGAGCCTGATCTACTGCTGTGGTGGTGACATACTGCGCTACCATTTGCGCGACGATAACAGCAGTTACCAGGAGGGCGACAGCTGTCATCAAGGCCCGCCCGTCATACAGCTGCAATCGTCGCGATTTTGTATGGCCGCTATCTCTCAAGACACGTACTCTCCCGAACACCTGAGTTGAGCGTACAATTTAACTTATTTCGAAAGGGTAAAGAACCAGAATACGCTGCAGCAACATTTTCGTGGCAATCTTCAATCCTATTCAATCCAAAGCGACTAGTTGCTTAGCCAGACTGCTATTAAAATGAGCACGTAACCGATGCCGAAAAAAGCAAGCAACCGCAGCAGCCAACCGCTTTTGGCCTGTTCGTTTTTATACTTGCAACCGCAATCCAGGCACCGGCGGTGTCGCCCGCCAACTGGCGCCATAAGAACATCCATAACTAAAAATAGCGGCAACCACAGCAACGATCGATACCGAACAACCTGCCAACCACCACAATTTGGGCATTCATCAATGGCTTCATCGTTTGAAGGCAAATCACCGTCCAACGTTTGATCCGAAACCAGAGCTTTTGCTTGTGGCGCTTCAGAGTCCGGGACCCAAAGTCTCTGCCCCACTGCCAGACCAAGATACGGCATAGTGCTAACGGCGTTTTCATTGTCCATATGCACATGAAAGCCCGCTTGTTCGAGCATGCCCTTTTTAATCAACGCCTCGGTGTAATCAGCGGTTTCATAAATGATCTGCATATCACCTCAACCCAAATGCTTTGGTGATAAAAGGCATTGCCCCTTGTAGGTAGGTTAACACAGGAATGGCCAACAGCCAGGTCTGGCCACCGGCGGGCGCATCCAGCAGGATGACTGCGACTAACGTAATAGCGGGCAGGAAAAACGATATCCTGTAGGTAAATGAAGCTGGTTTCGGTTTATTTCTACGCCGTCGCTGGACCATTGCATGCACCAAAACGCCGCTTAACCAAAAAAGCAGTACCGCGCAGGCAAATGCCCAGACAAAACTGGCCGGAGGATGGTCAACAAACCAGTTCTGTTGAATGCCAACCGCACCCAACATGCTGGGCAATAAAACAGTGATTACGGCGAACCATCGCCTCACTATTTGCAACCGGCGAATGCGGCCCTCGCTGCCGTCAATTCGGTCGCTGTAGCAGAACCAAACCATCGCTGCACTGAGGATTTGCAGATTGAGAACAATTTCCCACCACAGCCGAGACCCCGTCAGGGCGCTTTCGCCGTTAAGTGCTTCCAAATAATGCAACAGCATATCCGCCAAAATCAGACCGGTTATAACCAAGGCGATCGCCCCCAACAGGGCGCGATGATCAACCACGGTAAATACACGCTTTTCCGGCAGCGGTTTTTCGCTGTCCAACTGCATGTGCGTGGGGTCATCCGGCATCATAGGCCTCGGTTTCATAGTAAGGCGGCTTCAGTGCTTTACGGTAATAAGTGACAGCACCTTGTAGAAAACATAAAAACGTCGCCAAAATAATCCCAGTATCGTTGATGACTAACTCATTTCCTGCCAAAAATATGGCGGCTAGAACGGCAGGCCAGCGGCGGCGAAAAAAGTCGTATTTTGCAGTGAAAACAACTCTAGTCTTGCTTTGATTCTGTTTGCCTCGGCGGCGTGGCCGTAAAAAATTGCCTATCACTTCAGATGAAAAAATTATCGCTAACCAGGCGTAAATTCCTTTTATAATCAATTGCTTAGGCAATCCAGGGTCTGGCGGATATCGGTACCAGTCTAGCATGGCAGCAACCAACATGATCGCAGCCGGAGTTCCGGCCGCCACAAAACCAGCGGTAAAATTCAATATGGCACGCACACGCCAACGACCCTGCGAAAACAATATTCGGTTGTGATGGCTGAACCACATAAACGCGAGACTTAAAATTTGAATATTAAGCACAATTTCCCAGAGCCAGCGCGCCCGGATAATTTCTTTGCTGAATTCGTCATCGCGCAAATAGAAAATACACTGAAACGATAAGACGAAGCCGACAAGCAAGAGCGAGAGCGCGCCGTAGAGCGCCCGATAGTCTTGTATTTTTTTGTCCGCCATTGGCCTTGCCTGTATTTTAATTCAGGCACTGCCTCATCAGTGCCTGAAATATTTTCAGCTAGTCTTTATAGACTTTTCCGCCTTTCATCACGAAAGCCACGTCAGTTAGCGCAGCGATGTCTTCAAGTGGGCTTTTGTCCATGGCGATAATGTCAGCGAATTTGCCAACTTCAAGCGTACCCAGACTGTCGCTCATATCGATCAAATCAGCGGCATTCACGGTAGCCGATTTTATAATGTCAGCCTCCGTCATCCCGGCCTGCTTCATAAGCACCGCCTCGTCGGCGTTGGTGCCATGCTTAGACACGCCAGAGTCGGTACCGTAAGCGATATTCACACCCTCTTTATAAGCCACAGCAAAATGAGACATCATATCGCCGCCAACTCACAGTGCTTTGGCTTTAATTGCGGGGCTCATGAAGTCACTGTTGCTGGCCATTTTAACAACCGTGTCGCCCGCTAGCAGCGTTGGCACCAAATAAGCACCGGTTTCCTTGAACAGACGAATGGTCTCTGCGTCGGCGTAAGAGCCATGCTCAATACTATCAACCCCAGCCCTTAGCGCGGCATTGATGCCCTCTGCGGCGTGGGCGTGGGCAGCAACCTTGCGCCCCAGGCCGTGGGCTGTGTCCATCACTTCTTTGAGCTCGTCATTTGTCATCTGCTGGCCGGTACCGGTGTTGGTGTCACTAAGCACACCACCGGTAGCTGTAATTTTGATCACATCTGCGCCGAACTTCACAGCCCGGCGGGTTGCGCGCCGACAATCGGCAGCACCATCACAGACGGTTTTCGAGGTATACTTCTCCAGCAGGTCTGGCCGCATACCATCCACATCGCCGTGCCCACCTGTAACCGAAACACCGCCGGATGCCACAAGCCGCGGTCCTACGATCCAACCTTTGGCAACTCCGTCGCGCAGAGCATAAATCTGCTCAGGCCGCGCGCCCAGGTCACGAACCGTGGTAAAGCCAGCCATTAGCGTTTTACGGGCGTAGTGTACGCTTTGCATCGCCACGTCGGCGTCCGACATCCGCAGAGTTTGGCTATCGCTGTTGGGACCCAATTCCATCTGGATATGAACATGCATGTCCATCATACCTGGCATCACGAACTGATTTTTCAAATCAATTGTCGTTGCGTCTTCACCGAATTCACCGGCAGTGCGATAACCATCCAACACTTGGGTTATCCGCCCATCGGTAACCACAACTGTCTGTTCCGCTTTGGGCGCCTGACCCGGTACCGCAAGCAATTCGCCTGCATGAATAACCTTGATATCTGCAGCAAACGCCGCCGATAGGCCAGCCGCAGCGACCCCCGTCGCCAGCAAGGCTTGCATCGCTGATTTAGCGATTTTTTTCATTTTGTTTCCCCATATATATAGCGGCGAACCGCCGTTAAAACTGTGACAGCCAAAACCTAACCCAACATAGACGGTTCATAACCGATACGCATCCAGCATGCCTGTTAGCCATCGTCTGAGTCCGACTCTGGTGTTTTAGCTATTGCGAGTTTGGCATAGCGAAACAAAATGTCAAATGAACGCTGGGCGAGTATTTTTACCCGCAACAAACATTGAGAAAAGCTGTCACTGCTTCCACTGATCGACGGCGAGCAATAATCAGCGAGATGATGCTGCCTTTACCGCATCCGCAGCCCGTCCCGCCGCGGTGTCAGCGATCATCGGTTCGGTCACATTCAGCGCCGAAAGATACATGCGAACTTTGCCCATTCCGGTGGATAGTTCAGCACGAACCGGTAAAAGATAGGCGCCGCCTTCAAACGATTGAACCCACAGTTTTGGTGGGATATCTTCGTCTTCTTCGACCTCTTTGCCTCTTTTTTCTGCCCTAAGACGCTTTTTTTCTGCCTTTCGGCGGCGCTTCTCGGCTTTTTTCTTTTGTTTTTCTGTCAGGATTCGCTTGCCCGCCAGTAATTCGCCGCCAAAACCACACTCATAGGCCTCGCCGCTATAGGGTGAATGGCTGGATTTTTCCAGGACAACGGGTTCGGGCTGACAGGTAATGCCATATTCAAAAACCGAATCCCCGTCAAAGGACCGTACCTTAAACGGGGTTCCGCTTGTTGCTTGTTCGAGCGGGGTGCTCACCAACTTAACAACCAGTGATGCGGGGTCTGGCCCGCGCCGCATGTCCTCTGGCACAGGCTCACGTTTATTATCCCTAATCCATTTTTCTGGCCAATCCAGCTTTTGGTCGATCAGCGAACCATCCGCACCGAAGGTCATTGTCTGGGCGTAGTCGTCACCGTCCCAGCGACCGTCAGTTTCATACTGCAGTGGCATAGCATCTTCGCCGTCCAAGCGGCCTGAAACCCGTGCTGCACTGCGGCCATTGGCAAACAGTTTGGCAACCCCGCGCATGCGAAAATCCAGTGCAAAATCATAAGTTTCATCGGTCTTTGTCAGGTGAGTTTCAGCGGACGAAACCAATAGGCCTTTCCAGTAAAACTTGTATTCCGCATCAAGCTGTTCAGCAGCAAGCGCAGCGGGAGCGGCTACCATGCTGGTTCCCAATATCAAGGCTGTCGAAATTAAATTGAACTGCATATCTATCCTTGTCGGTCTTTTTCGTCTTGTCGATTTGGGCCTTCAGCGGCCAATCTTTTTTTCAATGGCAGCATGCTTTACCCAAAATGAGGCCAGATCAAGGAAAATTCGATGACGTGATTGCCAACGATGTAATCTGAGTGCCTAACGGTACCGAAGCATATCGCGGTTAAGCTGTGCAATATTGCTAACACCCAGTAACCGCATATCACGTTCAATCTCTGCACGCATATTGGATAGAGCGCGCTCTACACCGGGCTGACCCGCCGCCGCCAGCGCATACAAATACAAGCGCCCGCCGGAACATGCAGTGGCGCCTGCCGCCAGCGCCTTCAACACATGGGTGCCACGGCGAATACCGCCATCAAGGATAATTTCGATTTGCCCGCCGACAGCATCGGCAATTTCGGCTACCTGATCAAATGGCGACCGGGACCCATCCAATTGCCGCCCACCATGGTTGGAGACCATGATCGCGGTTGCGCCAATATCAGCGGCCCGTTTGGCGTCAGTTACGCTCATGACCCCCTTCAGGCAAAAAGGACCGCCCCACTTGGTCCGAAGGTCCTCCGCATCGGCCCAGTTCATTGTTTGGTCCAACATGGACGAAAAATAATCACCGACCGATACCGCCACATTGGACCCTTCGGGTACATGATCTTTCAATTCAGCAAGCTCAAAGGCATCACGTAGAAAATAGTTGAAAGCCCAGCCGGGGTGCGCGGCGAAACTCATCAAACTCTTCAGTGTCAGACGGGGCGGTGATGTGAAACCGGTGTGCAGATCCCGCTCGCGGTTACCGCCGGTGATAGTGTCGACAGTCAGTGCCAGCGCGTCAAAGCCCGCCGCCTTGGCGCGGTCAACCATGGCACTGTTCAAGCCCCGGTCTTTGTGAAAATAAAACTGAAACAGTTTGGGCGAGTCCGTCAACGCGCCAATTTCCGCCAGGCTAACCGTGCTCAGCGACGATACCCCAAACATGGTACCGAATTTTTCGGCGGCGTTTGCCACCGCGCGCTCGCCGTCATGGTGAAACAGCCGCTGCAATGCGGTCGGCGAGCAGAAAACCGGCATATCCAGCTTTTTGCCCATAACCGTGACAGACATGTCGATGTCTTCCACACCGGCCAGCACATTTGGTACAAGATCACAGTCATCAAAGGCCGAGCTGTTGCGCTGGTATGTAATCTCGTCGTCAGCGGCGCCGTCAATATAATGGAATATTGGGCCCGGCAGGCGCTGTTTTGCCAGCAGCCGCATATCTTCAACATTATTACAGTTGCGTAGCCGCCGGAACATACCAAACCCTTCTGTGTGTTGTGCTGGATTAGCTTACCCACAAGACGCAGACGGCGACAAGCACCAACAATTCTAAATAGGGTCTATTCATAGCGCGATCGCGGCAATATCTTGACCCTCCGGCGTCACGGTCCATTTTTCAATAGACCAGTTACGGTCAACCAAAACTCGCGAGGCAAAGCATGTTTAAAGTTTTTTACGAAGACTTGGAAATTGGCAAGGAAGAAACCTTTGGCGCTTATCAAGTTACCAAAGAAGAAGTGATCGAGTTTGCCTCAAAATATGACCCTCAACCATTCCATATAGACGAAGAAATGGCAAAACACTCAGTGTTCGGCGGCCTGTGTGCCAGCGGCTGGCACACCTGTGCAATGACGATGCGAATATTGGTAGACTATATGTCAACGCAGGGTTTCGCGGGCATGGGTTCGCCGGGCGTGGACGGCATTAAATGGAAACAACCGGTATTTCCTGGTGACACCTTGTCAGTGCGTGGCGAACTAATAGAAAAACGCGAGAGCCAATCAAGGTCAAATCTGGGGTTGGTGAAATCCAAATACAGCGTCTTTAATCAGAAAGATGAGATGGTGATGCAGCTGGTTACAAACGTGATGGTGCTAAAGCGACCAAGCAGCAACTAGGTAGAAACCCGCCTTTTTTTCTGCAAGTGTTTTTGAACTCGAAACGCCAGCAACGCGGCAAGGATGCCGGCGTAAATCAAGGGTTCGATCTGAAAACCTTTGCGCATCATAATGAAATGAATAACACCCAATATGCCGATCGCGTAAACTAGTTTATGCAGGCGTTGCCAGCGCTTGGCTCCCAAGCGTTTTACCCAGCCACCGGTACTGGTAACAGCCAGTGGCACCAACAACAGAAATGCTGTGAAGCCAACAGTGATATAGATGCGTTTCAACACATCGGCCCACAGTTCAACCCAGTCAAACAACATATCCAGCCACACATAACTGGCGATATGCAGGGAGACATAAAAGAAAGCAAACAGGCCGATCATTCGTCTGAACAAAAGTGGCTTGGATGACCCAATCAGTTTGGAAAACGGGGTTACAGCAAGCGACAACAGCAGGAAACGCAGGGTCCAGTCCCCAGTGAAACGGTTCGATGTTTCCTGCGGATTGAACCCAAGACCGTTGGGCTGATACCCGAACGCCAGCCACCAATTCCAGGTCAACCAAACGGCGGGCAGCAGCATCAGGGAAAACACTAACGGTTTGCCGAACCGCCGCAGATCTTTGCTACTGATAGACGCTAGAATTGTGGTCAAGTGAGAGGTCTCCACTGGCAATGGGCTTAGTAGTTTTTACTAAGGTCCATGCCAGCATACATGTCGGCGACCAGATCGCCATAGCCATTGAACATTGCGGTTTCGCGGCGGCCAAATTCACCGATCCGACGCTCGCGCCGCTGGCTCCAGCGTGGGTGGTTGACCATGGGGTTAACGTTGGAATAAAAGCCATATTCACGGGGGGCGGAAATGTTCCAGCTAGTCGCAGGCTGGGTATCGGTCAACGAGATACGCACAATCGACTTGATCGACTTGAAACCATATTTCCAAGGCACAACAAGGCGAAGCGGTGCACCGTTTTGATTGGGTAATTCTTTGCCGTACAGGCCCACCGCGAGGAAGGCCAGATCATTCATTGCCTCATCCAGGCGCAAACCTTCGGTGTAGGGCCAATCAAGTACCGGCCAGCGCAACCCCGGCATTTGCTTGCGGTCCGCCAATGTCTCAAAGGCCACATATTTAGCGCCGCTTTGTGGTTCAATTTTTTTCAGTACAGATGCCAACGGTATACCAACCCACGGTACAATCATTGACCATGCTTCGACGCAACGAAGCCGGTAGATACGATCTTCCAGCGCGTTAAAGTCTACCAGGTCCTCCAGCGCGTATGTGGCGGGCTTGTCCACCAGACCGTCTACTTTCACAGACCAGGGCGCAGGTTTTAAACGCCAGGCATTTTCTGCGGGATCGTCCTTGCCAGTACCGAACTCATAATAGTTGTTATATTGGGTAATTGCGGCTTCAGGCGTAGGTGATTCGCCCGGATCAAACGCAGTAGAGCGCGCAGCAAGTGGTTTCAATACCCGGTCGCGCTGGGCAAAAACCGACGGTGCAAGTGCAGCAGCGCCGGCAACGGCAGCCCCCGCGAGCAAGCGGCGGCGGTTGAGGTAAATAGTTTCACTGGTTACAGAATTTTCGCTCTCTTGCCAGCGCTCGGATCGCTTGATTAGCATGTGATTGCCCCTTTCGCTTCATAGATAGGCAAGCTGCCCGATAACGTCCAATCACGAAGCTGTTGTAATTCGTGAAATTTATGGTTAACAACCCGAATCTGGTACTCGGGGAATAGTTTATACGCAGGGAATAGCAGAACGGACGTTTCGTTTTGTTTGTGCCAGTTTTGAGTAGTGTGTTTTGAGTTTGATGTTTTGAGTTAAGGCCTCGAGAAATGAACAATTTGTATGACGAGCTGCGCTTTAATAAAAGTGCAGCCGCCCTGCTGGATTATTGGATGATCCTCAGGGCTCCGGGTACCATGTGCCCAAACAAAAAAGACTTCATGCCAATGAAGATGGGCAAATATCTGCCTGATGTTTTTCTTGCCGAGTGGACCGATGAAGACCATGTCATAATCCGGGTCGCAGGATCGCGCACAGCGGATGTAACCGGCACCGATGCCACCGGCAATAATATCATGGCCAATTCGGTTCCAGGCAACCAACGTACTTTGCGGGACTTCTACCATAAAATGCGCACTGGCCAGTTCGCTGGTGTTTCTGAACACCCTGTGTCAAGGACGGCGCGCCAGTTGATTGCGATGAGTCTGCAATTGCCGTTATTGGATGAAAATAACAACGCCAACTTTTTTGTCGGTGTTCTCAAGGCGGCGCCAGTCAATTCTCACGATCAGGATTTTCGGTTCGAAAATGAGAAAAAACCGGCAACAATTAATATCCGACTTATCAACCTTAGCGTACAACAAGCACCAATGGAAAAAAAATTAGGCTGAAAAATCAATCTCTTCTACAGACTTTCCTTTTCACCTGATACCCGCTATCGTTGCAACAGGAACAAATATATTTGACGAAAACCATGCCAATACCCAGTTGGACAGACGCGTTTTTCCAAGCGCTGAGCTATAGCGATGCAACGATAGCGTTGGCTCGTTACTGGCACAGCTTGCCGCGCGAAGACGGCAAAATCTGCCCTCAGCGCGCGCAATTTCAACTAACAGCGATAGCGCCGCACCTGGATGAAATCTACTTGAGCAGATGGCGCGAACCCGGCGAGTTGATTGTGTTGGCCTGTGGCAGCAAGCTTGTTGAAATGCTCGGCGAAGATATTACCGGCAAGGATATTTTCGCTCTCTCGCACCTTCAAAGTGTACCGGAACAGGTGCAATACTACGATAATCTGCGGTCCCAGCCCTGCGCTGGTGTATTGAACCGTTGGGGCGCAAACATGAGCGAACGGCCTTTTGTTTACCGAACGGTTCAACTACCTTTGCTGAACAAAGAGGGTGAAGCAAATTTCTTCATTGGTACCGGCGTCATTCGGTCAGCCAAAAAGGTAAGCGACAGGCTTAGCGACGATAAGAATGTCAGTGTCGAACATCAGGAACAGGTGTTTCTCGACATTGGTGCTGGCATACCGGACACTGAATAACGCGATTTTTCTCAACGTCAGAAGATCACCCTTAAAGCAACACCAGCTGCTAAACTGGTGTTGCTTTACTTTTTTTAAAATCTGTGCAGCTTAGCCAATGGCGCAGCTTATCTAACGCTGAAAGTCATACACACTGCCCAATTTAAGTATTTGAGACAATTCATCGAGGGCCGCGAAACATTCTTCCATAAGTTGTGGGTCGCCCAGATCATCAGCACTCACCCGGTCGCGGTAATGCCTGCCCGCCCAGTCCTGAAGGATTTCCACCAACGCATCATCAAGCACCGAATTGGCGTCCATCGCAGATAGTTGGTCATCGGACAGTGCCACTCGCAAACGCAGGCACGCCGGACCGCCGCCGTTGCGCATACTTTGACGAACATCCAGAAAGTCAGCCGCGCCAATGGGTCCGTTCGATGCCAGCAATTCTTCTATGTAGGCCTTAGTGCTGGCTGTTTCGCTCACCTCAATCGGCAGTATCAACTGCATCTTATCGGCATCCGGCGGCGATAAAAGCTGACTGTTGAACATGTAGGATTTAACCACATCCGAAAGCGGCACCTTAGCGCTGGGCACCTCGACAAACTCGAAGTCAATTTCCGGCGCAGCGCTACGCAACTGCTTTTGCATGCCAGCTGGATCTTCAAATGCCTCTTCGTGATAGAAAAAGACGTTTTTATTGGAAACCGCCACCACATCATTGTGGAAAGCGCCAGCGTTGATTGCACCTGGGTTTTGGCGGACAAAAACAGCCTTTCCGCCGCGCAGGCCATGTTGGCGGGCAATTGCTTCGCTTGCCTCAAGCGTCTGACGCCCTGGAAAGGTCAGGTCTTTCGCCACGTCAAAGGCGCTGCGTCCGTATACATACAGGGCCGTTCCAGCCTCGCCGTAGTCACGACAAAACCGGTTGTGATTAGCGGCGCCCTCATCGCCCATATGGGTCCCGCCGGGCAGACCAGCGTGGTGCTGGAAATACTCACCCTCGGGGAACATAACTTTCAGCACTCGGCCTGTTGTCTCGTGCTCGATTGACCGGTGGAACATAGCCGCCAGATTGGCCGGGGTGAAATGAGTTTTCCCATTCTCAGTGTCCGGTGACGGCGAGATTGTACCCGCGTTGGCGGTCCACATGGTTGCCGACGATGAGATATTGCGCACCAAAGCCGGGCTGGATGTCCAGGCATCGGTTAGCATTTTACTGTCACTACCGGTAAAACCAAGGCTGCGTAGCGTCGCCAAATGGGGGCGGTCGTGCGGTGGCAAGACGCCTTGGGTCATACCCAAACTGCGCAGATGCTGAGCTTTTTGCAGGCCCTGCAACACACCCTCGCGCGGATTGGCAACCAATCCTTCGTTTTTTGCTGATGCTACATTACCGTAAGACAGACCAGCATAATTGTGGGTTGGCCCAACGATGCCGTCGAAATTTACTTCACGCCAATTCATTGCCCTGCTCCTTCGACCTTCAGCCCTTTGGGCAACGCAGCAACGGATACAACACCGTCAGCCTGTTCCATGGTTGCAACCGCATAGGCACAGTAATCTGCCGCATAATAAGCACTTGGCCTATGATTGCCGGACCAGCCGATGCCCCCAAAAGGGGCCGTAGAGGCTGCGCCAGTAAGCTGTTGGTTCCAATTGACAATACCGGCCCGAGAGCGCGGGAAGAAATAATCATACAGTTCGCGGCTATCCGATATCAGTCCCGATGCCAAGCCGTATTTGGTATTGTTGGCTTCTGCGATCGCAGCGTCAAAATCATCAACTCTGATCAGCTGCAGGATCGGTCCAAATATTTCTTCATCGGGCCGGTCTTCAGCAGCGGTTACATCAATCAAACCCGGTGACAGAAAGGCATCGCCTTCATCCAAACGCGCAGTCCGGCGGATAACCGTAGCGCCACCCGCCCCCAGATTTTCCTGTGCTTTGAGAACAGCATCTGCTGCAGCCGCGCTGACAACAGGGCCCATAAAGGGTTCCGGCTCATCGGCTCCTGCACCAACGATGATTGTATCAATCATGGAGGCCAGTTCAGCAACAAAGGCGTCGCCTTTTGCACCTACCGGCACGATCAATCGGCGTGCACAAGTGCAACGCTGTCCCGAGCTGACAAAAGCAGAGAGAATGGTCAGCACAGCAGCCGCATTCAAATCGTCAACCTCATGCACAATCAACGGGTTGTTACCGCCCATTTCCAGCGCCTGGATAACCTGCGGTCGCCCGAGCAGTTGTTTGGAGATAGCAAGGCCGGTATTGGCGCTGCCAGTAAACAAAAGCCCGTCGATACCGTCGCATGCCACCAACGCGGCGCCAGTGTCGCGCCCTCCCTGGACCAAATTCAGCACGCCTTTAGGCAGCCCGGCTTCGTCCCATATACGCACCATCAATTCGGCAACGCCAGGCGTTAATTCACTGGGTTTAAAGACAACAGTATTGCCGGCGATCAAGGCCGGAACAATGT
>JAALKD010000034.1 GCA_011088215.1 Sphingomonadales bacterium
CTGATTTCAACTGGGTCGCGCGGGCTCTAACACCTGGAGGCGTCTCTGCGTCACCAACCAATTGGGAGAACCCGGCAAGTGCTGCTTCTTTGTCGCCTTTTTTGATGTCGACTACCGCCAACTGCTCTAATGCAGAGAAGAACCAAGGTTCTCCTTTAATAGCGATCACCGACAAGCGTGCGCGCGCCGCATCCAGGTCGGCACCCTCGCGTGAACTCAGCATGCCTGCAAACAGTTGTGCCATGCTGCGGAGGCTTGGGTCTGTGTCCGCGTCCGCCGCAATAGCATCATAACTTGCAATTGCACTTGCAACGTCGCCGTTCGCCGAAGCTGCAGCCGCAAGGTGCATCCGGCCCAGCGTTGCATAACCGTCTTTTAATTCCGGAAGGGCATTTCGCCAAATTTCAACTGCATTTGCGCTGTCGTCTGCACTGGCAACACTCGCTGCCTCAAACGCAGCTGAGCCGGCTTCCTCGCGGGACTTAACATAACTTTCGTAAGCCTTTACACCTCCGACCAGCAGCACGATACCAACTGCCAGCCCGATAAGGTATTTGCCGTACGCATTCCATAACTGATTCATACGCTCGCGGCGTACTTCATCATCCACTTCCTGAGCGATCAGATCCGAATTTATGTCTGACACACTATACTCCTCAGAAAAAGCCAGCCAAATAACAGTCCGAAGGCGGCACTATAAACAATTGGCGGGCATGTATTGCCCGAACCTCTAAAAATCGCGCCACCATAGCCAAAGCCGCAGCGATAAGCAACGCCAACTCAACAGTTAATTGTGGTGATTCTTCGGCAGTTATTAGGAATTGGCCCCACGCATTTTATAGGTATGCTCTTCAGCCGGGAATGACCGATTGCGAACCTCATTAGCATAGCCCTCAATCGCCGCTTCTATATCATGGCCAATTTCCGCAAAACGTTTTACGAACTTGGGGTTGATAGCGAACAAACCAAGCATATCTTCAGTGACTAAAATTTGGCCGTCACAGCCACTGGAAGCGCCAATGCCGATCACGGGACACGCAACAGCTTCAGTTATTTTTCTGCCCAGCGGTTCCGCAACCCCCTCTAAAACAACAGCAAATGCGCCAGCTTCTGCAATAGCCTTGGCGTCATCTATGATTGGTTGCCACTCGTCGACAGACCTGCCTCGGGCTGCATATCCGCCGTGGGCATGAACACTCTGTGGCATCAGGCCCACATGGCCCAACACTGGAATTCCGCGCATTGACAAAAAGCGAACTGTGTCTGCCATTTCGCGTCCGCCCTCAAGCTTTACTGCACCAGCGCCAGTTTCCGACAGTGCCCGAGCCGCATTGCGAAATGCCTGTTCTTTGGATTCTTCATAAGAGCCAAATGGCATGTCAATTACCACAAGTGCTTGATTTGCACCCCGACACACGGCCCTGCCATGGCGAATCATCGTATCCAGATCCACGCCCAGCGTACTGTCCATGCCGTAAAGCACCATGCCAACGCTGTCACCCACCAGCAACAAATCACAATGCTTGTCCAGCCTGGCTGCCATCGGCGTGATATAGGCTGTAAGGCACACAATCGGTGTCGTTCCCTTCATAGCTGCAATATTTTTTGCAGTTGCTTGCCGCTTGGGGCGAACGTCAATCACTGTTTTGTCGGTTGTGGACATGGGTGTCTCTCCTAACTATCAGTTAGCCGTTTATTAGCGACAATCCTGAATATTACAACTCGCATTCACGTTATTACAATCAATTGCAGGCCTGACAGGCAATATCGTGATACTACGCACAAGTAACTCATAGTCTTTCGGCCACTATCATGCTTGCATTTTCTTTTCTAACTATTTGCCCTATATTGCTACTAACTGGGGTTTTAGGCATTTATTTGTAGGGGAATATATCATGCCAGAGATTACGTTATTCGGCTGGTTTCACACAATTATCGGCATTACGGCACTACTATCCGGGATATATTCCCTGGTCAAACACAAGGTGATTTTAGGTCGAAACACCAGCGGCAAGATTTATCTTCTGTGTACGCTTATTGCAGCGGCCTCAGCGCTGGGTATTTTCCACCAAGGGGATGGCTTTAATCCCGATGACATTATGGGCAGTCTTAATCCCGCACATCACTTGGCAATTTTGACCTTGGTGGCTCTTTTCGGTGGCCGAGTAGCCGAAACCACTAAATTATTTGGCGGACTTTCGCCGTATCTTCAAGCCACTGCTTATTCTGCTACGTTTCTGTTCCACAGTATTCCTGCAATAACAGACGGGCTTATGAGACTACCGGTGGACGGACCAGTTGTGACCAACATTGAAGATCCCCTACTTCGCGGTTTCTATCTGGCATTTCTGATCACTTATGTGGTGGGTTTGAGTCTGCAGATTTTGTGGCTACGCAAAAATGGAGGTAACGGCTAAGACCGGGCCTCTCTCCACATAGCCCAAAGTGGCGGGCAGCCATTGGGTGGTGAAACAATCTCTGTCACGTTGAAACCAAACTGTTGGTAAAAACCGATATTGCTCTCTTTGCTGCTTTCAAGATAAGCGGGCATTTTTTCAGAATCGACACGCTCCAGACCGGCTTTCATAAGTGCCCCGCCGATGCCTTTACCCTGATGGGCTGTGCGTGCGCCGATCGCAAACAGGTAATAATGAGGTATTGTTGGCTTGGCCTTGGCTAGGGCAGTATCAACCGTCGTTCCGCGCCCAATTGACCTGACTCCACTGTGCTTGACCATAGTCGTAGCAATATCGAGGCTATTCCATATGGGAATTTTCTTTTCCACCATTGGGGGAAGCCACAAAGAGCCACCATTTTCTCTTTCTTCAACATGCCCATAGCCCCGCGGTAGGTATAGTTTTTTCGCCGCTTTCGTATAATAGGCACGCATGCATGCCTCCCCGCCGAAAATCCACAAATTGACAGGGTCATCAGAAAAGCTGTCGCCGATAATATCGCCGATCATCCCGTGCTCACCGCGGTTAATTTGGCGTGCAGTCGGCATGGTTAGCACCCTATTCCCACTCAATAGTACCTGGTGGTTTTGATGTGATGTCATACACTACCCGGTTAATGCCGCGTACTTCATTAATAATACGAGTGGCAACGCGGCCGAGAAAATCATGTGGGAACGGATAATAATCAGCGGTCATACCATCCGTAGAATTCACCGCCCGAATGGCACACACATGCTCGTAAGTGCGGGCATCTCCCATCACTCCAACAGTTTTAACCGGCAGCAGTACGGCAAAAGCCTGCCAGATACTGTCATACAAACCAGCACTTCTGATCTCTTCTAAATAAATCGCGTCGGCTTTCCTGAGAGTATCGGCTTTCTCGCGGGTGATCTCACCCGGAATACGAATGGCCAGTCCCGGCCCCGGAAATGGGTGACGGCTAACAAAATCCTCGTGCAATCCAAGCTCGCGACCTAACAGGCGAACTTCGTCCTTGAACAGTTCGCGCAGTGGCTCAACCAAATCCATCTTCATTCTCGCTGGCAAACCACCAACATTGTGGTGCGATTTAATCGTCACCGACGGCCCACCAATGAAAGAGACAGATTCGATCACATCCGGGTAGAGCGTGCCTTGCGCCAAAAAGTCAGCACCACCAACCTTTTTTGATTCCTGATCGAACACATCAATAAACAGCTTACCAATTATTTTGCGCTTCTTCTCAGGGTCGGTAACACCAGCCAATTCTCCGAGAAACAAGTCGGATGCGTCCCGGTGTACCAAATTGATATTGTAATGTTCGCGGAACAAGCTAACCACTTGGTCGCTTTCCCCTGCCCGCATCAAGCCATGGTCAACATAGACACAGGTCAACTGATCACCGATTGCCTCATTTAACAGCACGGCCACAACCGAGCTATCCACACCGCCGGAAAGTCCGCAAATTACCCGTTTGTCGCCTACCTGCTCGCGTATTTCCTTAATTTTTGTTTCTTTGAAACTGGCCATGGTCCAATCGCCGGAGCAGCCGCAAATTTTAGTGACAAAATTCTGTATAAGTTGAGTGCCATGCGGCGTGTGCACCACCTCGGGGTGAAACTGCACGCCGTATAATCGCTTGGCCTCATTGGCGATTGCGGCATAAGGCGCGCCGTCGCTGGTGGCTACAATACTGAACCCACTCGGCAGTGCATTAACATGGTCACCGTGGCTCATCCAAACCTGTTCGCGATCGCCAGGCGCCCAAACGCTATCGAACAACGCACAGCTTTCTCTTACGTCAACAAAAGCACGGCCAAATTCCTGATGGTCCGAGGTGGTGACACTACCACCCATCTGTTCCACCATAGCCTGCTGGCCATAACAAATGCCCAGAACCGGAATATCCATATCGTAAACTCGCGCTGGTGCACGCGGAGTATCAGAGTGCGTTACGCTGGCCGGCCCACCGGACAAAATTACGCCCGCAGCACCAAAACCATCCAGGATATCATCAGCCAAATTGAAAGGCACAATTTCGCAGTAAACCCCGGCTTCACGAACCCGCCGCGCTATCAACTGCGTTACCTGAGACCCAAAATCGATAATGAGAATATTGTCGCTCATAAAAGACGTGTCCTGTATTTCGTTATCATCTACAATTTTTCTGCGCTGAAAAACAAAATGGAGCCAAAAGGCTCCATTTTACAACTGTTATTCTTCAGTTTTTGGCTCTTCTTTTTTCGGTGGTTCCACCGGGCGAATATACAATTCTCGCAGCTGCTTGTTATCCACCGTACTCGGCGCCCCCATCATCAGGTCTTCCGCCTTCTGATTCATCGGGAACATAATAACTTCCCGAATGTTGGGCTCATCGGCGAGCAACATAACCATACGATCAACACCTGGTGCCAATCCACCGTGCGGTGGAGCGCCGTATTTGAACGCGTTCAACATGCCGCCGAACTCAGCCTCAACGGTTGCCTCATCGTAACCGGCCATGCCAAAAGCCTTGATCATAATGTCAGGACGATGGTTCCGAATTGCACCAGACGAAAGCTCGATACCGTTACAGATGATGTCATACTGATAGGCAAGGATTTCGAGTGGGTCTTCATTCTCCAGCGCATCCATTCCGCCCTGCGGCATAGAGAATGGGTTGTGAGAGAAGTCGATCTTCTTTTCGTCTTCGTCATACTCAAACATTGGGTAGTCAACCACCCAGCAGAATTTGAATTCGTCCTCGGCGATCAAACCAAGCATTTCACCGACACGCGTCCGGGCAACACCGGCAAGACGCGCAGCACCAGCTTCTTTGTCACAGGCAAAGAAAACGCCGTCGTTGGGGCCAAGGCCCATATCGCTTAGAAGCTTGTTGGTTGCTTCTTCACCTAATGCCTTGGCGATAGGGCCTCGCGCAACACCTTCGCTGACATTGATATACCCAAGACCAGCGAAGCCTTCTTTCTTGGCCCAGTCATTGGTGGCGTCGAAGAATTTGCGGCGCGACATCGGCCCGGAGCCCGGCGCCGGGATCGCCCGCACAACCGAGCCAGACTCGATCATACCGGCAAAAATACCAAAGCCCGAATTACGGAATGCTTCTGTTACATCCTGAATTCCGATCGGGTTACGCAGGTCAGGCTTGTCGTTACCGTATTTCAACATCGATTCTTTGAACGCAATACGCGGGAACGGTGCCTCAATTATCTTCTTATCAGAAAACTTCTTAA
This sequence comes from Sphingomonadales bacterium, assembly GCA_011088215.1. Taxonomy (GTDB): domain Bacteria; phylum Pseudomonadota; class Alphaproteobacteria; order Sphingomonadales; family Kordiimonadaceae; genus Kordiimonas. The sequence goes on from JAALKD010000034.1 coordinate 5,669, forward strand.
AAACATTTACCAGAACCGGTTCAATCGCCGCGAAAACATCTTCTTGGGTAACAAAGCTCATTTCCACATCAAGCTGATAAAACTCGCCGGGGCTTCGATCAGCGCGCGCATCTTCATCGCGGAAACACGGCGCAATCTGGAAATACCGATCAAAACCGGACACCATGATTAATTGTTTAAACTGCTGCGGTGCTTGCGGCAGTGCATAGAATTTACCTGGGTGCTGGCGGGCAGGCACGAGAAAATCGCGTGCACCTTCAGGACTTGATGCAGTTAGAATTGGCGTTTGAAATTCGTTGAATCCCTGCCCGGTCATTTCTGAGCGTAATTCAGAAATTACTTTTGACCGTAGCAGAATATTGTTGTGGATACGCTCACGCCGCAGATCAAGGAAACGATATGTCAGGCGAATATCTTCCGGATATTCAGTATCGCCGAACACTGGCAACGGTAGTTCACCAGCGGCAGAGAGCACTTCCATCTCGGAAACATAAATTTCCACATCACCGGTTGCCAGATCTTTGTTAATGGTATCAGCACTACGCGCTTTGACCCTACCGTCAATACGAATAACGCTTTCTGCACGCACATCTTCAGCTGCTGCAAAAGACGGACTGTCCACATCAAATACCAGCTGGGTCATGCCGTAATTGTCACGCAGGTCAATGAATAATAGACCACCGTGGTCGCGTTTACGGTGAACCCAACCAGAAAGGCGAACGGTTTCGCCCTCATGAGACAAACGGAGTTCGGTACAGGTATGTGAGCGATATTCGTGCATGGCTTCCTACATAATCTATTCTAAATATTGTGAGATTTTCTCACAAATTTTGGCCGGAAAAACGCATGAATATCGCCGCTTGTCAAGGCTACAGCAAAATTTGCGAACAGAAAGGGTGACGTGCCGCTTGGAACTGTGTATTAGAAGCGCCAAACAATAACGGAATATGGCATGCAGCCGATAACAACTTCTAATGAACTTGCCGCCCTGTGCGACAGACTCAAAACAGCCGAATTTGTCACCGTCGACACAGAATTTTTGCGTGACAGCACCTATTATTCAAAACTGTGCCTGATTCAAATTGCCGACGACGAAGGCGCAGCAGCAATTGATCCATTGGCAGATGGAATAGACCTTGCGCCGTTTTTCGATCTTATGGCGAACACTGATGTGGTCAAAGTTTTGCACGCATGTAGACAAGACCTGGAAATTTTCGTCAACATGGTCAACCAACTTCCCTCACCGATCTTCGACACCCAGGTTGCTGCAATGGTTTGCGGATTTGGTGATTCGGTTGGATATGAAACGTTGGTTAACAAAATAACCGGCGGCCAACTGGATAAGTCAGCCCGGTACACTGACTGGTCCAAACGACCGCTTAGCGACTCCCAACTGACCTACGCCCTTGGTGACGTAACGCACCTGCGTACAATCTACCGCAATCTTAAGGCAGAACTCGAAAAGACAGGCCGCGAGGGCTGGGTCGAAGAGGAAATGGCGCCCTATAAGGAAACCGGTCTTTATGTGGTAGAGCCACGCGAAGCGTGGAAACGCCTGAAGGTGCGCACTAATAAACCACGTTTTCTGGGACTGCTGCAATGTCTGGCTCAGTGGCGGGAAATAGAAGCGCAACAGCGCGACATTCCGCGCAATCGGGTAGCGAAAGACGAAACCCTGTTTGAAATAGCCGCACATCCACCCAAAGACGCCAACCAGTTGGACCGCCTTCGCGGAGTTCCAAATGGATTCAGTCGTTCCCGCGCAGGCAAGAGCCTGATGGATGCTCTCGCAGTTGGATTGGCCCTGCCAGAATCAGAATTGCCACATGTGGCGCGTGCCAAACCACGCCCTGCAACACCACCAATGGCAGACCTGCTAAAAGTACTGCTCAAAATAAAATGCGATCAAGCCAGGGTTGCCGCACGTATGGTTGCAAGCGCCCAGGAGTTGGAGCAGTGGGCAGCCGATCCGCATAAAACGGATCTTCGCGCCTTTAATGGGTGGCGCAACGATATTTTTGGTAAAGATGCCAAAAAGCTGATGGCCGGTGACTTGGCATTGACCGCCAACAAAGGCAGCATTGAAGTGGTTGAACTGGAAAGCGAATAGTTCGGTTTTCCGGTCCTTTTGGCAATACTGGTGTGGTATGAAAAACCATAATCAGGAGACGCCAAATGCCAAACGTAGAAACCTTCACACCCGCAAACACAATGACACCCGTTGGCCCGTATAGTCATGTCGCAAAAACCGGCCAGTTTATCGCCATCGGCGCAACAGCTGGAGTTAATCCTGCAACTGGCGAAATGGCGGGGCCAGACATTGGCAGCCAGACCAACCAGATAATAGATGCCTTCGACTTGATGCTGGCCTCAGCTGGGTCTGATCTTGATCATATCATCCATATCAATATTTTTCTGAAGGACATGGTAGATTTTCACGCCATGAATGATGCCTATGTCGAGCGAATGGGCAAACGTCGCCCTGCCCGGACCGCAATTTCCGTGACTGATCTGCCAAAACCCGGCGCATTGCTAACCATGAATCTCACTGCTGTAACAAACGACTAAACATCACCACGATCAGTTCAGGCGCTTGACGACATTAATGCTTTCCAAGGCAGAAAAATAGTCAACCACGTCCGACAAAGGCAACGAGCCATAAACAAAGGTCATCCAGTCGTGAATTTCCTGTATTGACCGATAACCATCCACAAAATTCAGGGCTTCATAAGCTTGCTCGCCTCGCAGCTTCAAAAGTGACTGTTTGTCTGGGTTCAGTTTATCTTCAAGATAGCTGTAACCAAACCCACTCATTGGTCCCTGTATATCACTATTACGGGCGTAAACGGCGGCGGCGACACCTTCTACTAAGCGCTTTTGTTCAGATTGCTTACCAAGCAGTCTGCCTAAACCTGCCACAAATTCCTTCGCGTCTTCCAGCTGTGGCAGCTGTGACGCAGTAAACTGGCCAAGACTATCAATTTTCCCTGCCTCTGCTGCCAAAAACATGCGCAAATTTATTTGATTCTCTTCGTCAGTTACGCCGTCAGGTCCAGCGGCGATTACTGCCGCTTGCCTCAACGTATCTTGCCTCAAAACAGCGAGAGTAGCAGGCACATTGTCGGCGTCCATATTCGCCAAGTACCATGCAGTTGTCGATCCAATATATGCGGCACGTTTTAGCTTTGTTGGGTCAATCATTGCAGCGGTATCAAAGTTGGTATGAATATAGCGATCAGGCCAATCATGCAGGTAAATGCCCGGAATACCCCATGTTCCTTCCGAGAAAATCTGGTGGTCACTGCCCATCGAGAATGGTTCCATTAAAGCAATCTGGGGTTCCTTGCCGCCGTCTGGTGCAACAAGCGGAAACTCCGTAGCGTCGCCGCTAGCAAAAGCCAATGTGTGGTGGTTTACAAAACCACCGAAATAGTGACCCAGTGCCGGTACAAAACTGGGAATACTCGCTGGCGAGCCTGCGATCCTAAATACAGCTTTAGTTTCCTGATTGCCGCCAACCATATCCATATGGATGTTTGCTTTAATGCGTCCGGCAATATCGGGCCGAGCATTCAGGAAAATGATACTGCCTTCAATTTCTGCTGGCCATATGAAACGAATGGTTCGTTTGGGTGCGGGTACTATGCCGTTGTCGATCATTTTCTTCATCGCACGCGCAGACTCCAATATAGCGACGCAACCAGACGCATTGTCGTTGGCGCCTGGGCGCGGGTGATCCAAGTGGCAGGTAAAAGCAATCTCTTGCGCGCGCAGTACCGGGTCAGCTCCTTCAATGGTAGCCGATATCAACTGGTAAGTGCCGGGCCTATGGTAAGCCTCAATTTGAGCGTCAAGGCTAATGGTCTGCCCCGCATTGAGCCGCTCTTGAAGCTTTCGGGCTTCACCAAGTGAAATCATAAAACCAAAGGTTTTGGTTTTTTCAGCAGGGAAAGAAGAAAGATGACCCCAACGAACCAGACGGTCATCTTCTTTCCACCAAGCGGATTTCTGGTTCGGAGCATAGGAAATTATCCCGGCTGCATTATATTTTCCCACGGCCATATCGGCAATTGCGCCCGGCTGGCTGCTTGTTAATACTAGCTTGCCGTTTACGTCCCCCCCCTCATAGTCGCTTTCAACAAGGCCCGCCCCAACATCGACCAATTCTGCAGTCACATTACCTGAGAGACTATCCTGCGCCACACTCAGCGGCACCGCGTCCCAGCTCGCCAAACGGCGTTCTTTGGTGCCATTTTCATTTAAAATCCATAGCTCTGCGAAATCCACATCCCAGGCCATACGAGACTTTTGGGTTCCAAACATGGTTTTGCCGTCTGCCGGAAACTCCATAACTTGAGCGCTGTCAAAACCGTATGCCTTCAACTGACCAACCACATGGTCTACCGCTTTGCCATACTGTCGACTTGCCCGAGTACGATGATACAAGGTTATCTGGTCGAGATTGCGTTTTGCTGTAGTGCCAGAAATTTCTTCAGCGAAGTGCTTCATCACTTCTTTTGGAAGCAGCACCGGCTCATCCCCAAGCGCTGCATTGCCGGACCACATTGCACCAGAGATCAAACAAATCAAAATTAGTGTCGTCGGGCTAAGCCATTGAAGGATGTTTTTTGCTAAAGACGCCATTCTCGAAGCACTCCCCTTTAAATTCAACTGTGACACATAACCAAATGCGTCACCCAACAGACACTTCATCCAGTTCGGACGGAAATTCAACGGCTGAGCTACGACCCATCAGACGACCGAGGTGTGATAGCCTCTTCTCAACAACTTCATTTGCAATATCCTCGTAATGTGAGGGCACACCTAACCACAAGTATTTCTTTGTTACCCGTAACTGCGAAACCATCAGCGCAGCAACGGTACCGCCGGACAAGCGCTGTGCCAGTCTAAGTGCAGCACCCATCATTCGTGCTTCGGTTATTTCTTTCACCTTCAGCAAGGTCAGCAACTGCGACATATGAGGGGCATCAACCGGTGCGCCGTAAGCCTGGTTTAGCGCCACAGCAATAAAAGCGCGTTCCGCATGGCTAATACCAACAAAATTGCCGTGCAAAACACCTTCAACGGCTTTCTCAGCCCGAAAATCCGGATGACCACGCCAAGCGATATCACCCAGCAAACAAATCGCCATATGAAGCTTTGTCTGTTGCTTACTACCTCCCCCCGTTTTGAAAAGTGGACGAGACCAGTCAAAGATAACCTCAGCATGCTCAGCGAACCGACAGCGTTCTTCAGCTAAAGCACGACACGTATGGAGAAAAGGGTCCATTTGCTGGACCGGTTTCGATAATTTGTCAAAAATCAGACCTTCGCGTAGACCGTAGGCAGAAATAGAGGCATTTGCTGCTTTCATTTCCGACAGCAATTCCTGCAAAATAATCGCTGCGACAGGTAGTATTTCGCGGCGACGTTGTGGTAGGCCAGCCCCAAAAGGAATATTTTCCGCCCCCATCTGGCCAATGCGTTTGCAATAATTGGCCATGTCGCTTTTCGAAACAGTAAAGCCGTGCAAAATTGGCAGGGGATAGAACTTCTCGCCCATCATCAATTTGGCAAGGTTTCGCCAAGCACCGCCGACCATATAGAAACTGTTATTTCTGGATCCATTTAGCCAAACGATTGACTGGAATTCCTGGCGCAAATGTCTCTTTATAAGCCGGTAATCCGAACCAAACCGGCTTATCAACCGCAACGGGCCGAGCGGCAAACTTTTAGTGTTAACGACAGTTCCGTCTTGCACTTGTGCTAACTCCAGCGAACCACCGCCTAAGTCACCAACAATGCCAGTAGCTGCGGGCTCCCCCGATAAAACACCGAGCCCCGCGAGCCGCCCTTCCTCAGTGCCGGGTATAACATCGATTGCAAATCCGGTTTCCGTAAACACGCGCTCAACAAAATCAGGACCATTCTCGGCGTCACGCACAGCTGCTGTTGCAACAGCAAGAATTTCTGCCACTTGCATCTGATCACAAAGTGCCCTGAAACGTTTTAATGTGGACATGGCCGAAGCTATGGCCTTGCCGCCCATTCGTCCGGTGGCACCAACCTCAGCCCCAAGTCCGCACATGATTTTCTCATTAAAAACAGTTGAGGGCACACGCGTCCGGCCCGAAAAAACAACCAAACGAACAGAATTGGAGCCTATATCAATGACAGCGAGATAACCCGCTTCTCTGCCTGGGTTTTCATCTGTCATATAGGGTCCAGCCCATAATCCATCAACGGCATTACAGGCGCTTCTTCGCCGATCGCCGTTCCCCGGCCAGACAATGACGAGTTATTCATGAAATAATGATGTGCGCTGAAAGTTTCTTCGCCTTCTGCGCGTTGGTATTTTTCAAAAGAGCCATCCGAATTCATCACCCAGGTCTGGTCATTGTCTTTCAAATTGGCCGCCATCACCTGGCCCATAATTTGGTCATGAACAGTTGGGTTCTCAATCGGCACCAAAGTTTCCACGCGCCGATTTAAATTGCGCGGCATCCAATCAGCTGAAGAAATAAATACTTTCGCCTGCCTGGACGGCAGATCGTGACCATTGCCAAAACAACAAATGCGCGCATGCTCAAGAAAACGACCAACAATTGACCGCACACGGATATTTTCGCTTAGGCCTTCTATGCCTGGTCTCAGCGTGCATATGCCGCGAATGATCAGTTCAATTTTGACATTATTCTGCGAGGCCTCATAGAGTTTGTCGATTATTTTACTGTCGAGCAGTGAATTGAGCTTCACCCATATGGCCGCTGGTTTTCCGGCGCGTGCAAATTCAATTTCCTTGTCGATAAGCTCCATCAAGCGACTGCGTAAATTAAACGGGGACAATACTAATTTCTCTAGTCCGACTGGCTCAATATAACCGGTCAAATAATTGAACATTTTATTCGAATCGCGTGCCAGCGCTTGATCCGCAGTGAAAAAAGATAGGTCCGTGTATATCTTAGCGGTTATCGGGTGATAATTGCCGGTACCAAAATGCATATAGCTTAAAAGCTTACCCTTCTGGCGGCGCACCACCATGGAAATTTTGCCATGGGTTTTAAGTTCAATGGAGCCAAACACAACGTGCACACCGGCGCGTTCCAGATCGCGGGCCCATTTGATGTTTTGCTCTTCGTCGAAGCGAGCCTTTAGCTCTACAACCGCTGTTACCGCTTTGCCTGCTTCGGCAGCCTCAATCAACGCCCCAATAATCATCGATTGAGCCCCTGCGCGGTATAAGGTTTGTTTTATAGCAACGACATCGGGATCGCGAGCCGCCTGGCGCAAAAACAAATGCACGACTTCAAAGGATTCGTATGGGTGATGAACGACAAAATCCTTGGCAGCAATCGCCTTGAAAATATCGCCACTAAAATCGCGGACCCGTTCCGGATAACGCGGATGGTAAGGCTTAAACAATAAGTCAGGCCGGTCATCGACAATCAACTGAGTGGTTTCATTGACGCCGAGAATACCGTCTACCACAACAACCACATCATCGTCTGCGCCCAGTCGGGCAATGATATTCTTACGCAAAGCCTTGGACATGCCCTTTTCCACCTTCAGGCGAATTACCCTGCCCCGCTTTCGGCGCTTGAGTGCACTCTCAAAGACTCGAACCAAATCTTCGGCTTCTTCTTCTATCTCAATATCGCTATCCCGGACCACCCGAAAAACGCCGCTTCCCTTAACCTTATAGCCGGGAAAGAGCTCGTCGAGAAACAACGTCAATAACGTCTCTAGCGAAATGAAACGTGTTTCGTCGCTATCCGGCAGGCGTATAAACCGTTTTAGGTGTCCAGGCACTGGTAAAAGCGCCACCATTGCCTCACCGTCATGCAACCTTTTTAAGGACAAACCCATTGTGAAACCAAGGTTTGGGATAAACGGGAACGGATGAGCTGGGTCAACGGCAATCGGTGTCAGCACAGGTAAAATATTTTCAAAGAAATATGATCGTATCCACCCAGATTCTGATTTAGAAATCTCTGTTGCCGTCAACACATAGATGCCCTCGCCGCGCATTTCCGCGGTCAGAGCGGCCCAAACTTGCTGCTGTTTGCCCATCAGCTGTTCTGCCAGGCTATTCACCTGGGTGAGTTGCTGGAAGGGCGTTAGGCCGTCGTCTGAGCGTATTTCCACACGCGCATCACACTGAGCACGCAGCCCCGCAACCCGGACCATATAGAATTCATCGAGATTATTCCCTGATATGGATAAAAACCGAAGCCGCTCAAGCAATGGGTGCTGGGAGTTTTCTGCTTCTTCAAGCACCCGAAGGTTAAACTGCAACCAGCTTAGTTCACGGTTTAGAAACCGATCTCCAGCGGGAAAGGCTTCAATTGCCTGGACAACTGAAGTATCCGTCGCCGCCCTCGGCGCCTCCTGATTTGCGTTATCTGTACCGCCGCCGGCCATTAGCTAACTCCTGACAGGCATTATTTTCGGATCATTATGCATAAGTTACAAGGGTTTTGTGACAGTATAATTTCTGTGCGCATCATGAAAAATCAGCTGATTAAGTAACTTTTAGCAATGTGTAATAGTTAGCGCGGCAGGCAATCTCGCACCAGCGCCTTTGTTATTTTGCGTTTTTCAGCCAGCGCTTTTTCATCAATCCTGTCCACACAGCTCCGGGCCACCGCGAAGGATCGTTCAATTCGAGTTACAATATAATTCAATACATTAATATTTACCTGCAACTGCCTGTCAGAAAACAATTTTACCAGTAAAACAAGAAGCAGTTCATCATCTGGCTCCTCAATCGTTGCAACTTGTACAGTGCCCAGCCGCGAAATCAGGTCAGGCAAAACCCGACCCCAACGCGATGGTGCCTCGTCCGCCGTAACAACCACCTTCGCCCCGATTTCCTTGGTCCAATTATAAAGATGGAACAGATAGTCGTCAGGATAGGAAAAAACGCCATCTTTATCGCGCTGATTAATATCGTCGACGAAATACACTTGGCCCGTTACCAGCGCTGACACGTCACTAACAGGGCCAATCGCAACCGCTCCCTGCTCCCGCGCCCAACCATTTAGCAGATGTGATTTACCGCTACCCGGCGGCCCAAACACAGCACTGAAATGGCTGCCGGTGTCTTTGAAAGAGTTTAAGAAACGAACCGCGTCGTCATTGGAAGCAGAGACAATGAAATCTGATAAGTCAAAGCTCACCGGATGCGATAGATTCAACGGTATTTGGTGAGTATTAGACATCAAGCATCATTCTTTTCATCGGGCCCGCGATCAGGCTCGTCGTCAGCAACTTCATGCACGTCGTCACCTGCTTGTGCAACTGCAGCGTCACCCACTTCAGCCACAGCAAGAGCTGGCTCCTGATAATGTTCGAGATAGCGGTCAATCCAGTAGCGCACCAGCACGGCGGCGGCGGCGGCGGCTGGAACCGCGATCAAAACACCCACAAATCCCATCACTTCGCCGCCTGCAAAAACCGCAAATAATACCCAAACCGGGTGCAGACCCACACGTTCGCCCACCAAACGGGGCGTCAGGAAGGCGCTCTCTATGGTTTGAACAACGAAAAACACCAGGGCGACCATACCAACCTGCATAGGATCAAAGCCAAATTGACCGATGGCCATCGCTATGGCAACAAGCGCCGCGAATAACGCACCAACAAAGGGCACAAATGACATCACACCAGCCAATACACCTAGCACAACGCCAAAGTTCAACCCAGCCATCGACCAGCCAACACCGTACAGCACACCCATCGTCGTGCTAACCAGCAATTGACCTCGGACAAATCCAGCCAAGACTTCATCGATTTTCTTCAGCTGCTCTCGAATTACGCTGCCACCCGACGTCGGCAGCCAACTATCCACTTTCGCAACAATAAGATCCCAGTCTCGCAGCAGGTAAAAAGCTACAACCGGCGAAATAAGTATCAGCGTCAACAAGTTGAAGAGCGCCAGACCGCCCTTAAGTGCCCCTGCGGCAGCAGTTCGCGCCTGAGATAACAACCCATCGGAAAAAGTTGCGAGCAAACTGTCTACATCAGATCCCAGATCGACCCCGTAGTCATCCACCAATGTTGCTAAAAACTGGTTAAGCCAGGGCCGGAAATTCGCCAAAGTTTGCGGCAACTGCTCGGAAACGGCGGAAAGCTGGCTTTGCAGAATTGGCCAAAAGGCCAACACAACGCCAACAATCAGCAGGAAAAACAGAGTAATAACAATTGCAGATGCAATGCCACGTGGCACTTTCCACGTTTCAAACCGGTCCGCGACCGGGTCAAGGAAATAGGCGATGGCCAGTCCAGCTAAAAAAGGCAATAACACACCGCGTGTCATGTAAACAAATACAGCGGCCAGCAATACGCTGCCAATCCAAACCCATCTATTCATTGCGTGCCCCTTTTGTGTCCGCTCGAACTTGCCAGTACCAATGATATCCTACTGCCCCCGCTGGCTCACACAAATCTCTTGTTATTTGCGCAACTCCAACAATAGCTGAGAGCCATATGGCTTAAGATCAAGCCCTTCGAAACGCAATGCAAGTGCTAACTGGTCTTGCCGTCCGGTATAGCGAAGATGCAAGCGGCTAAGCGGTATGCCCAGTTCGCGCACTTCATAGGCCTGCACCAATGTGACTTCCGACAACCGTCGTTCCAACTCGGCGAGATCGTCAAGCGATTGGCTTGGCACCACTACGTCCAGCTCGCCTTGCGTACCTGTATCGACCAGAAGCCGTTCGCGCCATGAACCGTCGATAACCTCGAGAACCTGCTCAAACATACTTGTCATTGCCTGTTGCTCAGCTGTGGCGCCAGCCGGTGTTTTAGCAATTGGCACCGCGCCTGTACCTGAGACGCCGCTATCAGTCGCGATATACTTATACATCAGCAGTTTGCTGCCATCTGGATTGTTAACCACGTTGGAGCCAATTAGAACCGCCGACTCGAGCGCATTCAGTGCCCCTATTTCAAGCGCCGCTTCAACATTCAGGTTCTGCACTTCTGACGCGCTGATTGCCAACCGCTCCTTGATTTCGCCGCGAGCAAATCGGTAACCTCTTATTCGATTGACCCAATCTACCTCGGCCCGAGCATCACCGATAATGGGGTCATCCTCCCACAAAAATGTCATCAATCCACGTTGATGAGCATGCAAAACCAGTATTGGCCTGCCGGTGCCGAGCACATGAGGCACTCCGTAACTGGCAAGAAACGCACTCACGCGGCTGGGCTCAAAACGCACATTCATAGTGGCAACGTATCGCCTAGAAGACGACTGCTCCTCAACAATTTCGATACCGCTGATCAAAGCCTGTCGTTGGGCAACTCCAAGCTCCGGCAACAAGGCCCGGTCGTTTAGCTGAGTGATTTTGCGCAAGAGTTTTGTGTAAGCTTCCTCCTCCGCTTTCAACAACGCTGTCTGGCGGGCCCGATTTGCGCTTGATGATGTTTCATCCAGCTTGACATCACGAATTGTGAAAAGCTGATCAAGAGGATTTTCTTGCCGGGCATCAACTTGTTGAGATAGCAATAATAGCAACAGGGTTGCCATTACCGACAGCCAAAACCGAGCGTCAAAGCCAATATTTTTGAACTGATTATACATAAGGACTTTCATATCATCTTGCGCGCCACTATAACGCCCTTACAGGTAATTACGAGGTCAAATGGCCTGCTGAAAATACTGCGTCTACTTTCAATTATGAATATGCCATTATCATGGCAAAGCGAGCATTGAATGACCGACTTGAAACAGTCTTATACCTATAAACAAGCCGGTGTCGATATCGATGCGGGCGATGCCCTCGTTAATAACATCAAACCGCTTGCCGCCAGCACCAAACGCACTGGAGCGGACGCAGATTTGGGCGGGTTTGGTGGCCTGTTTGATTTGAAAGCCGCGGGCTTTGATGACCCTATTTTGGTTGCAGCCAACGACGGTGTCGGCACCAAGCTAAAAGTCGCAATTGATGCCGGGATACATGATACCGTTGGCATCGATTTGGTCGCCATGTGTGTGAACGATCTGGTTGTGCAGGGCGCCGAACCTTTGTTATTTCTCGATTATATGGCAACGGGCAAACTTGATGTAGCGCAAATGACAGACGTAGTTGCGGGCATCGCCAAAGGTTGCAAACAAGCGGGATGCGCCCTAATTGGCGGCGAAACTGCTGAAATGCCAGGTATGTATCAAGGCGCAGATTATGATTTGGCAGGTTTCAGTGTCGGCGCAGCTGAACGCGGCACCCTGTTGGACGGCTCAACCATCTGTGACGGCGATGTAATTCTAGGGTTAGCTTCCAGTGGCCCACATTCCAACGGTTATTCGTTAATCCGGCGATTGGTTTCTGGTGAAGGACACAACTACAGCGATCCGGCACCTTTCGCGGACTCTACATTGGCCGACGCGCTCATGGCACCGACAAAAATTTACGTCAAAAGCACGCTTGCAGCGATCCGCGGAGGTCTCGTCAAAGGCCTTTCTCATATTACTGGTGGCGGTTTCCTCGAAAACATTCCCCGGATTATGCCCGATGACTTAATTGCGGAAGTAGACAGTGGTGCGTGGGAGTTGCCCAGCGTATTTAAATGGCTCCAGAGAGAAGGCAATATCGAAACCCGGGAAATGGCCCGAACTTTCAACTGCGGCGTCGGCATGGTTGTGGTGGTCGCGTCAGAGAATTCACAAGCCGCACAAGACTTGCTGCGTGCCAACGGCGAGGACGTGATTGTCATTGGCCAAATAAAAGCTAGCGCCGGACCGGCAAGATGCACCGTGAAGGGCGACGCGGGCACCTGGGGCTCTGCCTCTGATTGGTCAGCCACCACAGGCGACGATTAATATGCGGAAACTGAAGTTAGGCGTGATGATTTCGGGCAGCGGTAGCAACCTGCAAGTATTGATCGATGCCTGCAGTCAAAAAGGTTACCCTGCTCAAATAACAGTGGTTATTTCCAATCGGCCAGACGCCAAAGGATTGGAACGCGCAAAAAACGCGGGCATTGAAGCGATTTGTATTGATCACACAGCTTACGATGATCGTGCCAGTTTCGAAGATGCAATTCATAACTGTTTGAATGAATACTGTGTAGAACTGGTCTGCCTTGCAGGTTTCATGCGGATATTAAATGCAGATTTCGTTAATCGTTGGAAAGACCGGATGATCAACATTCATCCGTCGCTGTTACCGTCTTACAAAGGCCTGCACACTCATGCCCGTGCCATCGAAGACGGCGTACGTTTTGGGGGATGCACCATTCATTTTGTTCGCCCGGAAATGGATGACGGCCCAATCATCATGCAGGCTGCCGTTCCCATATCGGAGACGGAAACAGAAGACAGTCTGGCTGCCAAAATACTACGCTATGAGCATGAAATGTATCCCGCCGCGGTTCGCCTTATCGCTGAAGGAAAGGTCCGTGTGTCAGCGCGAAAATGCGTTTTCAAGGACGTGGATCTGGACACAGCAGGACTAATCAACCCTGCTATCAATTAGAACAAATAAGTAACCTTCGGCATAGTCCTCTTGCGTAGCCAGTGGTATTATCTCTATGATATGAACTTCTAGTGCAAGCAGACGTGTTAGGATTTATGGCATACATCCATCCAGATATGGCACTATTTCTAGCGGCCATTTTTGTGTTCGCCCTTTTCATCAAGCTTTACCGACAAACGGTTGTTGAAGTTCGCGGCTTCGGCTGGATTTTCAGCGGCCTTGCGCTTTTTCTTCTCGCCAGTTTTTTCAACTATCTTGAAGAAACGCCCTTTGAATATCTAATGCTGCTTGTCACGGACGAAGAAGGTTGGGACTTCATTGTTCCCGTTTTTGGCTACGCGCCGGGTGGCCTTATGTTCAGCATCGGGTTCACCGAATGGTTGCGGATGGCATTCCGACTAAAGAATGAAATTCAACAACGAGAAATAGCGGAAGATGAATTAAAGGTCGCGCTAGCAGAAGCCGACCACGCAAACTCGGCGAAAGATCAATTTCTATCAATTATGAGCCATGAACTGAGAACGCCTCTGACCGCCGTCATTGGTTTTTCCGAGATCATGTCTGACCCCAACTACCGCAAGCTATCAACTGTAGAATATATTGAATATAGCGATATTGTGCTCAAAAGCAGCCGACATTTGCTTGAAACCATCGACGATATTTTGCTGCTGTCGCAAGTGCAAAACAAAGAATATCAGCTACAAGAAGAAATTTTCTGCATCGAAGATGTCGTCAACGAATGTATATTTGCTTTGTCAGCTGAAGCCACCAAGGTAAATGTTGAACTTTCCAAGCCACTATTTGGTACAACTTCAATTTATGCGGACCAGCGGCTCGTCAGACAAATTATTTTAAACCTTATTACCAACAGCATAAAATTCACCCCCGACGGCGGCTCTGTTTCTTGCTCCCTGAAGGTAAGCCCAGTTGATGGAATCGCTATAGTCATTAACGATACTGGCATTGGCATGTCGCCGGATGAAGCCAAACGCGCATTGGAACCTTTCATTCAACTCTCTGACGCGGTATCACGTCACCAAATGGGCAAAGGACTTGGCCTAACTTTGGTGAAACGCTTTACCGAATTGCATAACGGCGCTGTTGAAATTACGTCACAGCAGGGCAAGGGAACAGATGTAAGGATTATATTCCCCGCGTCACGACTTCGCCATAACCTAACAGAAAAAGGCGCGTCCGAACCGGACACGCCTTCAATTCCATCAGCAGTTGCCGGTGTGGCAGACTAGCCGACTATTTCGTTGCCTGCGAAGAATTGACCGATTTCGATTGCCGCATTCTCCGCGCTATCGGAGCCGTGAACCGAGTTTTCACCAATAGACAGAGCGAATTCCTTGCGAACTGTACCATCGGCAGCTTCCGCCGGGTTTGTTGCGCCCATAACCTCGCGGTGAGCCAAAACAGCATTTTCGCCTTCCAAAACCTGCACAACAACTGGCGCAGACGTCATAAAATCAACCAATTCGCCAAAAAATGGGCGTTCGCTATGCACACCGTAAAAAGTTTCAGCCTGACCACGGGTCATGTGAACGCGCTTTTGCGCAACAATACGCAAACCAGCCTTTTCGAAGATCGCGTTAATCGCGCCTGTCAGGTTACGGTTGGTTGCATCAGGCTTGATGATTGAGAATGTGCGCTCGAGAGCCATTTGGATAGTCCCTTGTTTGTTGGTGCAATAAATGCGTTAACGGATGATTCGCGCGCCTTATAACCACAATGTTAGCTGTTGCCAAGCTTTGCTTTGCAGCGAGCGTCCAGTTGTGTTAGGTGCCGGGCCATGCTTCACATCAATGACATAACATACCGTATCGCTGACCGGCTTTTATTTGAAGACGCGACAGTTGCTGTTCCGCCCGGCCACAAAGTGGGCCTTGTGGGTCGCAATGGTGCGGGAAAATCCACCTTGCTCAAAATGATCTTGAAAGAGTTGTCGCCTGAGGCCGGTGATATTACGGTCAGAGCCACTGCACGCGTTGGCCATGTGGGGCAAGAGGCACCGGGAGGGCCACAGAGCCTGCTCAAAACAGTGCTCGATTCGAACCATGAACTGGCCGCGTTGGAAGCAGAAGCCGAAACCGCGACTGATCCACACCGTATCGCCGACATCCACACACGTCTTGCTGACATTGGTGCGCATTCCGCTGAACCACGTGCGGCAACAATCCTCTCCGGCCTTGGTTTCGACGAAGCCGCTCAAGCTCGTCCATGCAGCAGTTATTCAGGTGGCTGGCGCATGCGTGTTGCCCTTGCCTGCGTGCTTTTCAATGAACCGGATCTGCTACTGCTTGACGAGCCAACCAACTATCTGGACCTCGAAGGCGTCATGTGGCTGGAAAATTTTCTGCGCTCATACCCCTACACAGTCATAATCGTCAGCCATGACCGCGACTTGCTGAACAAGGCAGTTACCCACATCATTCATTTGGAAAACGGAAAGCTGAATAGCTACACGGGTGGGTATGACCGCTTTGAGCAGTTACGCCGTCAGCAGATGGAACACCAAATGGCGCTGAAGTCGAAACAGGAAACTGAACGACGTCATATTCAGTCGTTCGTGGACCGGTTTCAGGCCAAAGCCAGCAAGGCCAAGCAGGCCCAAAGCCGCATCAAGGCACTTGCGCGAATGAAACCGATTGTGACCATGGTTGAAGCGCACACAGTCCCGTTTAATTTCCCCAAGCCAGAGCCGCTGTCATCGCCGCTGATTGTACTGGAAGAAGCAAGCGCCGGTTATGTGGAAAACACACCAGTTCTCAGGAAGCTGGACCTGCGCATTGATATGGATGATCGCATCGCTCTCTTGGGCGCTAACGGTAACGGCAAGTCCACATTTGCGAAACTGCTGGCTAGCAAATTGGCGCCAATGGAAGGCAAGATGATCAAGTCTCGTGTGCTTGGCATCGGCTATTTTGCTCAGCACCAGTTGGACGAATTGGTTTCAACCGATACGCCGCTTAATCACATGACCAAGCTGATGCCCGATACAATCGAATCGAAAGTACGCGCGAGATTGGGCAGTTTTGGCTTTGGCGCCGACAAGGCAACAAGACCAGTGGAAAGTCTGTCGGGCGGAGAAAAAGCCCGACTGATGTTCGCGATCGCTACCTTCAAGAAACCTCAGCTGTTGATTTTGGATGAGCCAACAAACCACTTGGACGTGGATAGCCGTGAGGCGCTTATCCACGCCATCAACGGTTATGATGGCGCCGTATTGTTGATCAGCCATGACCGTCATCTGGTTGATGCCTGCGTGGACCGCCTATGGATCGTTGAAGACGCAGATGTCAAAACCTTTGAAGGCGACCTTGAAGACTACCGTCGCCACCTCCTGGCCGCGCGTGCAGGCGATCGTGCACAAAAACGCGGTCCGCGCCAGGGTAATAATAAAAAAGAGGCTCGAAAAAAGGCTGCAGAAAGACGCAAACAGTTGGCTCCGATGAAACGGGCGGTAGAAGAAGCCGAAAAAGCAATCGCAAAGCTGGAACAGCGCAAAACTGCAGTCGAAGCCGATCTGGCGAACCCGGAATTATACGGCGACCAGGACGACGAAGCTGCTCGTGCTGTCACTCGATTTCAGTTGAAATTGCGCGCGATAAAAGAAGACATTGCAGCCGCAGAGGCGGAATGGTTGAACGCTGAAGCAAGATACTCAGCGGCTCAGGCCGAACAGGCTTCCTGATCGACATCTTGATGGTCCTAGATGACAACTAAATAACTTTATGTTATATAGTTGCCAAATTGATTAACTGCGCTGCCGTGTCGTGTAGTTAATCCATCTCAGGGGGAGTCAAAATGCGATATGTAACTACAAGTGCTCTGGTTCTTGGCCTATCTGCAGCATGCCAAGCAGAAAATAAGCCCTACCCGACCATACAATCATCACTCGACCCGAGCGGCTGTATCCTTGAACATGTTGCGGTTGAGCCTGATCGACGTCAATTTCAAAATGACAGCCTGCTCACGGATGGCAGCGGCATCGCAATCGGCTGGGACGACAGCGAAGGCAATCACGGCACCGACTTGCTGAACCTCACCACGTGGAAGCGCTCGCCCCTTCACAGGGCACTGGACAACGGCGCCAGTTTCTCGCCGGATGGCAATTGGATCGTAAATGCAGTTTACGTTGCTGACAATAATACCGATATTGTTCTTATTAACCGCTCGACCGGCGAACTTAGCTATGTCCTCGCCCATGAAGCTTGGGATTGGCTGCCGTCCTTCAGCCCGGACGGGACACAGATTGTGTTTAACAGTCACCGCGGCGATGGTAATTCAGATGTTTATCTCTACACGCTCGCGAGCGGTGAATTGCAGCAACTGACAAGCAATCCTACATATGAAGCACATGCGAAATTTTCGCCTGACGGCAGGTTCATTACATATCACGAGCAAGTCGACGGACCCGATTTCAACATCAATCTGATGAACATTGAAACCAAGAAAGTCCGCGCGATCACAACAAGTCCGCGCGAAGAGGGCTACGCTAGTTGGTCGCCCGATGGCCGTTACATCGTCTATGCCGACGACCGGGACCGCGAGCCCGGCAAACCCGATATCTTTATCATGGACCTAGATGGTAACATTGTCAGTAGAGTAACGGATCACCCCGAAAAGGACGCCTACCCTTTCTGGTCACCGGATGGCCGGTACCTGTATTTCAACAGCTATCGAGGCGGAGGCGGTGTATACCGTGCTGCGATGACCGACTTAATTCATTGCAAAACAAGCGGATAGCTGCCGAGCATTCAGCTCGCTGATATGCATGCCCCTTGACCAAACAAATGATTGATCGCAATGTTCCCCCACCGGGGAGATAAAAATGCAAGCTGTCATTAACAAGATCATGCCGTCGGCGTCGAACGCTCATTTGTTTGCCGTTTTGTCACTATCTGGAGTGTTCATTTGGTTTGGCTTGATGAATTTGGCTGGATCAACCGATGGCTCTATTGCGCGCTGGGTTGATGCTCACCCAATGGCAAGCCTGCTAAAGCCCCACAAAGCTAATGTCGCCTTAATTCTAGGTGTTGTTCAAACTGCGTCAGGGCTATTGATCGCGATCTATTCTATTCCTCAACGGTTTAAACGCATGAGTTACAGCCTTATCGCTTTGATGGCGATTGGCTCCCTAAGCCTGCTGTTTACGAATCCGGTTTGGATGAAAGGTCTTGGCGGTTTCCCAGCAATCGGCAACGGCCAGGGCCTGATCAAATACATTACCATTCTTGGCGTCGCTTTGTGGTTTCTGGGTGTTAAAGGCGCTCGCGAGGTCATGCTGCTTGGCTTGATTATCGTGTTGGGCTGGATCGGTGCGATGAAATTCACCGGCCCCGAAGCAGACGGCGTTTGGCCGCTTTTGACCTCAAGTCCAGCCTTCAACTGGTGGATTACTGATTTTGGCAAGCAAACCGCATCCAACATCATCGGTGGTATTGAGCTTTTAACGGTTATACTTTTGACAGGCCATTGGTGGAACCGCAGAGCGTTTGAACTCGGGCTCGTGCTCTCTGGAGCCACTTTCGTCGTTACCCTAAGCTTTCTCGCTACTTTTTCCGCCAGTTGGGCAGGTGGCTTTCCCAGTCTAACTAGTACAGGCCACTTTTTACTCAAGGACGCGATATTACTCGCCGCTGTTTTCATTCTCTACCGTGACTAGTTGACACGCATGACGTCCAATAACTCAAATATCCAAAACAACGACCAAAAATGGAAATTGCTCGAAGTCGGATTTTGGGTTGGCTATTTGTTTCTAACGACGACCATCGGCGCCACCTCTGAATTAATCGAACGCGAAAGAGACGGGCTAACTGTTCAGCTGTTTGAGCCTTTTTTATGGGAATACTCAAGCGCCATTTTTACGCTGCTTTTGATCCCGGCTATCCTGCTCATTGAACGGCGTTTTCCCTTTAGCGAAAAAACCTGGAAAAGCTCACTAGCCATACATGTGTTTGCAACGGTACCCTATTCCCTGCTCCATGTCACCGGAATGGTTTGGGTCCGCAAAGCCGTCTATTGTATTATGGGATCAAAGTATGATTTTGGTAACGTGCCAGTCGAGCTTCTTTACGAATGGCGCAAAGATGCCCTGACTTATTTTTTCATCATTGCCGTCGTGTATGGGTACCGGCTATTTCGCGCCAAAAAAAGCGGCACCGCATTTTTCTCCGAAGATAACGGAAAACTCAGTCAGCCCCAAACTACGGGTAGTTTTTCGGTAAAACAGGCCGATAAAATATTTTTCATTTCATTTGCCGAAATTGACTGGATCGAGTCGGCAGGAAACTACGTATTGCTTCATTGCGGCGAAAAATCTTACATGCTGCGCTCGACAATGAAATCGGTTGAAGAAAAACTGGCCAATGCACAATTCGTCCGCGTCCATCGAACTTCAATTGTAAATACCAAAAAAATCAAAGCCATTCAGACCACCCGGCGCGGGGGAGGATTTGTAAATCTATCAAGCGGGCACTCTGTCCAACTAAGTAGGCATTACCGCAACAACCTCGACACCCAAATGTAACGAGTAAATACTTCCTAATTAGTTCTTTATTGCGACCGTGTTCCCCTTGTCACTGCACCGGTCCCTTTTATCACAAAACACACCAAAACCACCCCGTCCTCACTACGGTACTGTGAATTTAGTGATCAATCTTTAGAAAGAGGACCGATGCAAACGTTCATAACGGTTGGAATAGCCGTATCGCTATTACTTTCAGCGCCATCTCGCGCTACGCCAGAGCAGCAAACACAGGAAAACCAAGGCTGGGCACACTATGGTGGTTCCCTATCCGGAGACCGTTACGTTGCGCCATCGTCGATTTCACCGGAAACCATTAGCAATCTCTCACCTGCGTGGGAATTCAGAACCGGGGATGCAACGAGTGGTGTCAAATATGGAGGCAGACCGTCAAAATTCAGGGCGACCCCGATCTTGCTGGATGACAAGCTGATCTTTTCTACCGGCTTTAACCGTGTCTTTGCTATCAACCCAGAAACAGGCAAGCAGATATGGGCATTTAATCCAAAAGTTAACTTTTCGCGCGGCTATTCGGAAATGTTTACGTCCCGCGGTGTTGCTGGCAGGAAAAGCCTGTCAAAACACGGCAACCAGGTTTGCGGCGTTCAGATTTTTCTCGGCACTCTGGATGCGCGGTTAATTGCCCTCGACGCGCGGACCGGTCGCAAATGTCCCAATTTCGGTGATAACGGCGAGATAGACTTGTCAGAAGGCATCCGGAACTATCGTCGATGGGACTATTCTGTTACCTCACCGCCCATTATTGTTGATGATCTGGTGGTTGTGGGTTCCGCGATCGGCGACAATGGTGCGACTGAGCTGGAATCGGGTATCGTGCGAGCCTATCACGTCGTATCCGGCAACTTGGTCTGGTCATGGGACCCAATTCCCCGCGGCGTAGATCACCCTACCGCGACAAATTGGACTGATGGCTCCAATATGAAAACTGGCGGCGGAAATGTCTGGAGTGTCATGTCCGCCGACGTTGAACGCGACATCATATATCTCCCAACAACGTCACCTTCACCGGACTTTTACGGTGGAAAACGACTGGGGGACAATGCTTTTGCCAACTCGATTGTAGCGCTCAGGGCATCTACAGGTCAGTTTTTGTGGGGGTATCAAACCGTTCGCCACGATTTGTGGGATTCAGATCTCGCATCACAACCTCTATTGTTCGATTACACTGACGCAAACGGCCAAACTAGGCCTGCATTGGCACAAGCAACGAAGATGGGCTTTATTTTTGTACTCGATCGTGAAACCGGTGAACCCTTGCATGAAGTGCAAGAGCGCTGGGTTCCGCAAACCGACATACCCGGTGAACAAACCGCATCAACCCAACGTTTCCCTGCAATACAGTTACACACAACTGATGCACGCCCGCTACGTTTGTGGAACAACGGGCCTGATCATGCGGCCGTGTGCGCCAAATTGCTGGACGGGGTTCGGTACGAAGGAATATTTACACCACCAAGTCTGGAGGGAACTCTTCTATACCCCGGCAATGGCGGCGGCACCAATTGGGGCTCGATGGCCTATAACCCTCAGGCAAAAATAGGTTACTTAACCGTCAATCGATTGCCGACCATAGTAAAACTAATCCCACGACCCGAATTTCGGTCTGCGAAAAGACGAGGAACACTAAATGGATTGCCCGCCCAGCATACTGCCCAAAATGGGGCGCCTTTTGGCATGGCACGAGTGGATGTTTATAACCCTGAAAATAGCCTGCCCTGTCTTGAGGGCCCCTGGGCTTCGGTCGTCGCTGTGGATTTGAACCAAGGAGCCATCTTGTGGGAAAAACCAGTTGGAGATGTGCCCGGTGTAAACAAGGGCACCAGAGCCAATAACTGGGGATTTTACGCCTCCGGGGGACCCATCGTTACAGCGGGTAACATCGTTATTATTGCATCGCCGTTCGATCAAAAACTACGTGCCCATAACGGAACAACAGGTGAAATGGTTTGGCACACTGATCTACCGGCCGGTGCTCACGCGACGCCAATGAGTTATCGGTTTAAGGGCCAGGACTATATTGTTGTTACCGCTGGCGGCAGGATGCCCGACAGTAATGAGCGAGGTGACTTCGTTGTTGCCTACAAGTTGAATAAATAGACTTTCATCGCCCCTGTACTATTGACTAAGATACGCCGAACACGGGACAAAGGGGCCTCATATGACTTCATTTACACGACGTAGATTCATTAACGGTGCGCTGGTGGCAGGTGCAGCGGGTGTTGTTTCAGCCAGCGCAAATGCGTCTGCGGTGCCTATCGTCGACCCTTCCGCATCGCCGCCCGAGATCGCAAGAGATGAAGCCTTTTGGCGCACAGTGGCAAATAATTTTGATGTCACTGATAAAATCACCAACCTGGAGAATGGCTATTGGGGCATTATGTCTACACCGGTTCTACAGGAATATCAGCGCCTTAGTGCATGGGTGAACCGCGAAAACACCAATTTTGCCCGCTGGGACTTGGGGGAAACATATGTGGGTTTGCGCAAGCAAGTTGCTGAATTCCTGAATGTCGACACCGATGAAATTGCCCTTACCCGCGGCGCTACAGAAGCACTTCAGGCCTTGATCGGCGGCTACAACCGCCTGTCGCCCGGCGACACCGTTTTGTATGCTGATCTTGACTATTCCGAGATGAAAACCGCAATGCGCTGGTTGGCTGACCGCCGCGGCGCAGTGCCTGTAAAAGTGAACTTTCCAGAACCCACCAAAGATAGACAACTGACCGAACAAGATATTTTGACCTTTTATGAGCGATCGCTTAATGCCAACCCGCGTACCAAGCTTTTGTTGCTGACCCACCTAAATAATTGGACAGGCCTTATCATTCCAGTGACCAAAATTGCCGCTATGGCAAAAGACCGAGGCATTGATGTTATTCTGGATGCGGCCCACTCGGTTGGCCAAGTAGACTTCGATATCAAGCAATTGGGCTGTGATTTTGTCGGCGTAAACCTGCACAAATGGGTCGGCGCACCACTTGGTTGCGGGGTTATTTATATCAACAAAGATCGTGTCGGCGATATCGATACCTATATGGCTAAATCACCGGAGTCCAACAAAGTCACAGCTCGCATTGATACCGGTACGGTCAACATGGCCGCCCATATGGCTATTCCTAAAACGCTGGAATTTCACAATCAAATCGGCACCGCGAACAAAGAAGCGAGGCTTCGTTACCTTCGAAGTATTTGGGTAGAAAAGGCACGCAGCATGAAGGGTGTAATCGTATTGACGCCCGATGATCCAACCATGGTTGCCGGGTTGACATCATTCCGGCTGGACGGCGTAACGACGACTGAGGAAAACAATGCATTGATGAAGCGTTTGGCGACCGAGTTCGGTGTTTTAACCACGCGCAGAACCGGGCCTTCCGCTGGCGATTGTATTAGAGTTACACCGTCCTTTTACAATAGCCCTGACGACATACACAAACTAGTCGAGGCGTTGGCGAAAATTACCAGAAACCTCTAAACTTCAACCGCGATAGGCACCACTGCCAAGTTTTTCCATGATAATTTCCGGCTTACTAAGCGCCGTGAAACCAAATTTTTTGTACAAATGGTGCATATCCGACGTCGCCAACAATTGCCTGCGTAATCCCTGCAAATCAGGGTGTGCAGTTATTGTCTCCATCATTAAATTTCCCAGGCCGAGGCTCCGGTGGGAGGGGTCGATATAAACATCGGCCAAATAGCCATAGGTCGCCCTATCTGTTATCATCCGGGCCACGCCCACTTGACCATCGCTTTTGTGTACCAGATGGAATGCCAATGAATTAGCAAAAGCCCGCGCTACGATATCGGAGGAAATACCTTTCGACCAGTAGGCGTCCTGCGATAGCCACCTGTGAACGCGTTCAAGATCAAAGTCGGCAGGATCAGTTGAGACCCTGTATGTGCCACGCGCTCGAACAGTCATCAGGCTTTCTGCTCCCAACCACCCATTTCCTTCTGTTGCCAATAAGACATTGAATAATCACCGCCCTTCCACGCCTTCCAGTCTTCCCTAGCAGCAGCCACAATGGTTTCGTCACGGCCATCAAACATGTACAGACACCGGTCATAATGATCAAAACTAGTAACGTCAGTTGCATTTATCAGCACCAAAACAGTTGACCCGTTTGGATTGTCATCAGTGGTTGTGAGGAAAAAAGTTTGGTCGCCAGGGTGCTCGCAGCCGTCTTTATCATGAGGCAGAAAGCTTTCTGCGTCGAAATCCCACAGGGCTTTGTCCAAACTGTCGATCACGGTCTGATCAGCAGCCTTTATCACCGCACGCAAACCCGCGTCACTGACTTTTACCATCAGTTTGGGTAGTGCCTCACCCAGTGCTTGCCTTTGGAGATGATAAAAGCGGATATCTTTCACGTGGCTACTCCATCAGCTTTCGCAGTTATCCGCCACAAAACGATCAAGCAGGCGCACGCCAAACCCGGTTCCGCCTTTTTCCGAGAGCGGTAGGTCTTTCTCAGACCAAACCGTTCCAGCGATATCCAGATGTACCCAAGGCACATCATTGGCAAAACGCTTGAGGAACTGCGCAGCAGTTATTGAACCGGCTGCCGGACCGCCCAGGTTTTTCATGTCTGCAGTCGGACAGTCGATCAACTTGTCATAATTAGCATGAACCGGCATGCGCCATACCTTGTCGCCAGTATCTGTGCCCGCTTTCGAAATCTGGCTCGCCAAGTCGTCGCTGTCACTGAACAGCCCCGCATGTTCATGGCCGAGACTGGTGATAATTGCACCAGTTAATGTCGCCAAATCGATCATAAACTTGGGCTTGAAGCGGTCTTGCGTGTACCACAGCGCGTCGGCCAAGACCAAACGTCCTTCCGCATCTGTATTCAAGATTTCTATGGTTTGCCCCGACATACTAGTAACCACATCACCAGGGCGCTGCGCCGTGCTGGACGGCATATTTTCAACCAAACCAACGGTCGCCACCACATTAACTTTGGCTTTCCTGCCAGCCAATGCTTTCATCAAACCAACAACTGTACCGGCGCCGCCCATGTCCCATTTCATCTGCTCCATACCCGGACCAGGTTTGAGCGAAATACCGCCCGTATCAAAAGTTACCCCTTTGCCGACGAAGGAAATAGGCTGTTCGTCCTTGCCAGCCCCGTTCCAGCGCATGATAACAAGCTGGCTTTCAAAAGCGGAACCCTGCCCCACGCCGAGTAATGCGCCCATACCCAGTTTGGTCATTTCTGCTTCACCCAGTACTTCGACATCCACTCCAAGCGACGCCAGACCGCGGATTTCCTCAGCGAAACTTTCTGGGTGCAAAATATTCGCAGGCTCAAAGACCAAGTCACGGGTCATAAATACGCCGTCGCTCACTCTCTGTCGCCCAGCAAAGGCTTCAGTATTTTTTTGAGGTGTAGACGTCAGTACTGCTACCTTTTCGAGCGTCGGTTTTTTCGCTTCAGGCTCTTTTGTTCGATATTTGTCGAAACGATAACTTCGCAGCAACGCCCCTTCCGCAAGGCTAACCGCGTCCACATCGACGTGGTCGGCGACAACCGAAACCGATTTACTACCGGATGCCGAAAGCACCGCACTAACAGCCCCACCAATTTCAACCCAATCCGCTTCTGCCAGCTCGCTTGTCTCGCCGATACCTACGAGCAATATACGCTCGGCCTTTATGCCATTGGGTGCAACAATGTCCTGGGTTTGACCGGATGCCCCAGTAAAACGGCCAATATCTCTGGCCTTTGACAACGCACCCGACACTGCTGCATCGGCTTCCGCCGCCAATCCAGCAAAAGGTTTGTCCTTTTCAACTAAAAACGCAACTGCACCCTCTTTTGGCAGTTCAATTGATGCAAAGCTTATCTGCATAGATCCCTCAATCATTTAACTGTGTTAATCTGCCGCCCCCACCGAACGCGCCAGCCATTAATTACTTCCACAAAGTAATGCCTTCTAAACTTCTGCATGGCAAGCGCCCGCCCTCTAAAATGCCATAATTATCGGTAACAAGCGGATTTCCTTTTGGGATTAAGTGATCGGTAATTGCGATTGTGTTCAATCACGGCTATCAAGTCACAAACAGATTGGCCAAAGTAATATTTGAGGTCATCGCAATCGACGAGAAGCAGCTGTGCCCGATAACAAAATAACCCCTTATGTATTGGCACCCTGCGTTGGGCGCGCCTGCCTGTTGGCTGGGACTATTCTGGCGTCGGCAATGATTCCGATGGCAACCACCAACGCCCAGAGCGATTCGCCTTCTAAAAAGCTAGAGGAGTCGACAGGTGAAAAGGTTGAATTAGTTGCGGATCAACTAACCTATGACCCCGACACAGGTGATATCAGAGCCATGGGCAACGTTGAGCTTGCCCGTGAAGGTTATACACTCAAGGCTGGTGAGGTTTTCTACAACGAGACCTCCGGAGAGGCGCGCGCTGTCGGTGCCGTTGAGCTTGTTACCCCAAGTGGTGATCGAATTATTGCCCCCCAGATACTGCTGCAAAACCAATTAAAAGACGCCTTTGTTGAAAATATTCGCTTGATTATGGCTGACGGCGCGCAGGCTGTTGCCGCGACGGGTGAGCGCATCGAAGATACTGGCCGTACTATTCTCAAGCGCGCGTCCTACAGTCCTTGTAAAGGATGTGCAGATGGTAGTGGCAAGAAACCACTATGGCAGTTAAAAGCAGTGAGAGTTGTTCACGATAAAGGCAAGCGGCGCCTTTATTATAAAGATGCCATTCTCGAGGTACTTGGAGTCCCCATATTCTGGACGCCCTATTTCTCACATCCAGACCCAACCGTAGACCGCGCCAGCGGACTTTTACCGCTGGATATTCAAACCAGCAGAAACCTGGGTTTCGTCGCTGGTATCCCATATTATCATGTCTTCAATGACAGCATCGACGCGACAATTACACCTGTTTATACAACGCGCGAGGGCTTTGTTTTAAAAGGACAGTACCGTCAGAACATCGGTGTTGGGCAATTTAGTTTCGATGGGAGCATTACCCGAGCGGACCAACGCGATATTAACAACCTTCGAACTGGCACCAAGGAAACCCGCGGACATATCTCGTCGCAAGGCCGCTTCCAGCACGGCGAGCGATGGCGCTCCACTTACCAAATCAATTATGCGTCTGACGACACATACCTTGGCCGCTATGAAATATCGGACGCCGATACATTGGTCAGCGAATATTTGCTCGAGGGTTTTTTCGGTGCCTCGTATATATCATCGCGCGCAATTGCATTTCAGGGGCTGAGGCTTGAAGATGACGGTGGCAAAGCAGCCTTTGCATTGCCGCTGATCGACGCTGAATACATTCCCAACTACAAGCCGCTCGGTGGCACCGTCAGCCTTCGCGGCAACGCCCTTGCATTGCACAGAACCGACGGCCTTGATACCCAGCGGCTCTCATTAATTGCTAACTGGCAACGGCGCTGGATAACACCAAACGGCTTTGTGCTGGATGTAGATGCTCTAGCGCGAAGTGACCTGTATAACCTGGATGCCGCCGACCAACCCGATGACCAGGCATTTGCCGGCTCTTTTGGAGGCACATCAGGCAGTGAATGGCGAAGATTGGCGCGCTTAACTGCGACTGTTAGTTGGCCTCTGGTGAAATACGGCGCAAGCGGCACCCTCACCGTTGAACCCATTACTGAAATTAGCGTGTCGCCGAGACGCGGTACACCGGACAGTATTGTAAACGAAGACAGCCGGGCGTTTGAACTTTCGGACCTCAATCTGTTTTCTGCTGATCGAACTAGCGGATTTGATCTTTGGGAAGAAGGAAGCCGGGCGACATTTGGCGTTCGATGGCGCTACGAAGGCAATGACCTGACAACAGACGTTCTTGTCGGCCAGTCGTGGCGAATATCTGGCCAACAAGTGGTACTGGCAGACGGCATCGGCCTCGAGGGAAATTCATCTGATATCGTTGGCCGAACCTATTTAAGCTATAAAGGTTGGATTGATTTTGAACATCGCTACCGGCTTGACGACAAAAGCTTCAAAATGCGTAGAAATGATATTGATGTCACTTTCGGCGACGGCAAGAAAAGTCTGCGTGCCGGTTATACTAGGTTGAACCGCAATTTGCCATTCATCAACCGCGAAGATCGGGAAGAAATTCGGGTAAGTGGCTTTTATAAAATTGATAAAAACTGGAAATTAACTGGCACCTGGACACGGCGCCTTGAAGGGGCCGAATTGCCATCGTTAATTGAAGATTCAGGCCCGGTACAGTATAGTGTTGGTGTTGAATATCAGAACGAATGCATAGAGTTGGGACTACGCCTTAGAGAAACATTTACCCGCGACCGCGATGTCGAACCCGGCACTTCCATCATGTTCCGGTTAAAATTGACGAATTTGGGGTAGTTAATCACTGCGAAAGCCGCTAAAAGGCTAGCTGAACTGCCTCTATATAGAAGAAACCTGTCGACCATGTTGAGTAACACTAGAATGAGCAATCTTATTCGGCTGATAAAAAATCTGTTGGTCATTGGTGGTTTTGCCACCGTTTCCCTGTCGACTTCTGTAGCGGCTCAGCAGCAACCTGCACCCCAGCCCTTGAATAGTATCGAAGTTCTGGTGAACGACGAACCAATTTCATCCTTTGACATTAACCAACGCCTGAGATTGGTTATCGCTATATCTGGTGGCGTATCAACGCAGGAAGAATTCCTTCAGGTCCGCGAACAGGTCATACGCTCTATGGTCGACGAACGGCTGCAACTTCAAGAAGCCGCAGAATTTGAATTGGTTATTGAAGATGCTCAGCTTGAACAGTTTTTCGCCCGCCGTGCGCAAGGGTCAGGCCAGGAACCAGAACAGTTTGCTCAGGCTCTTACGCAGATTGGGTCAAGCAAAATCACAATGAAACGCCAGATGGAAGCCGAAATTGCCTGGTCACAGTTGGTGCAAGGCCGCCTCGGTGCAACGGTCAGCGTTTCTGATGAGGAAGTTGAAGCATTCATTCAACGTATATATGACAACCGCGGTAAATTCGAATATCGCCTGACCGAAATTGTGTTGCTCAGCGAAACGCAGCAACAGTCTGCCAGTGTTGAAGCGAATGCAAAACAATTGGTGGAGCAAATACGAGGGGGTGCCGCCTTTGACCAGATTGCCCAACAACTATCAGCTTCTTCAACCGCTGCCGTTGGCGGCGATTTAGGTTGGGTTATAGTTAATGATTTGGATCCGCTATATAGCAAGGCAGTGCAAGAAGGCTCTGTTGGCAATACGCTTGATCCAATTCGCACCCCTGGTGGCTTCCTCATTTTGGCCGTGGCCGATCGCAGACGCGTACTAACAGTTGATCCGCTGGACACGCAGCTTGTTCTCAACCAACTACATTTGCCAACCGCTGACATTGCGACGGGCTTAGATAAATATCTTGCCGTCGTAAACCCTCTTAAAAACACCACAACCAGTTGTGACACCATAACGACAATTGCAGCCGCCGCTGGCGTAACTGGCCGCACTGAAATAGCACCACTGCGCCTGCGAGACCTAACCAATAACTTCCGCGCTGAAGTCGAAAACCTAGAGGTCGGACATGCAACCGGTGTGATGGATTCTGAAGACGGAAAACGCGTCCTAATTGTTTGCGATCACCAAGCCCCCGTTGTTCAGGAGCCAGACTTCGATGCTGTTTACAATCAGCTGGAACAACAGCGCCTGTCTATGATGGCGCGGCGGTACCTGCGCGATATTCGCCGCGATGCGATTGTCGATTACCGCTAAAATCATGAACGCCCAAAAACAATGAGTTCCCGGGCAGATCAGCTACCATTGGCTATTACTATGGGCGAGCCTGCCGGTATTGGCCCGGAATTGGTCACCCGAATTTGGCATAAACGGTTCGAGTTAAACCTACCCCCCTTCGTTTATGTTGGCGCAACTGAGGCCTTATTCAGATATGACAGCAGTATAAAAATTCAGCCCATCAATAACCCGACAAGATTGATTGAATGCAGTGAGAACACATTGCCAGTAATTGAAGTCGCGACACCCGCTCCCATCATACCCGGTTCGCTAGATACTGTTAACGGGCCCGCTGTTATCAAATCAATCGACACTGCAGTTGACTTGGCCCTGAAAGGGCATGTTTCAGGACTGGTTACTTCACCGATCCACAAGGCTGGCCTATATAGCGCGGGCTTTGACGCACCTGGCCACACCGAATACCTGGCGCGGCTATGCGGCCTCGCAGATGACCAGTCTGTAATGATGTTATCAACAACTGGCCTACGGGTTGTTCCTGTAACGGCTCATGTCCCTCTTAAAGACGTAACCTGTGTACTGACCGCTGACAAAATAGTTCACGCTGGCATAGTCACCGCCCACGATCTATGCACGCGCTTCGGAATTAATCGACCGAGTTTAGCCATTGCCGGCCTTAACCCCCATGCCGGCGAAGGCGGTACGATTGGCATGGCGGAAGCAACTCACATAGATCGGAAGAGCGCGGGGTAGGGGAAGGGGGGGGGGGGGGGGGGGGGGGGGGGGGGGGGGGGGGGGGGGG
>JAALKD010000035.1 GCA_011088215.1 Sphingomonadales bacterium
CCCCCCCCCCCCCCCCCCCCCCCCCCCCCCCCCCCCCCCCCCCCGCCGCTCTTCCCACCTTTCTCTGAACCCGCTTTCCGCATCGAAGAAACATTCTTTGATGTCTTTGGTTTTTCTTTCAAAGAAGGCCGTGCAACCAGCGCGCTTGCTGCCGCCGGATCGGTTGTGATTACCGAGACGACGGCCAATAAATATTTCACTGGCAGTAGCGCGATTGACAAGGTCATTACTATTGGTGGCACCGACTATCGGGTGTCAGCCGTCCTGGCCAGCCTACCCGGCAAAAGTCATCTGGATTTCCAGATCTTGTTATTCGATGGCCCCGGTTCGCTTGATATCGACTTTGTCGATTGGACGTCAGCGCGGGTATATAGCTACTTCACGCTGGCGCGCGGTGCATCCATTTCCGCGCTTGAGGGCCGCCTGCCCGCGTTTCTGGATACCAACGCTTTTTTCTCGCCAGAAAGTTGGCGCGCGCTGACGCCGAGCTCAGTCATGTCACTGGACTTACTGCCCATCGGAGACATTCACTTGTACCAACAAGGCGAAAGTCCGATCGCCCCCGGTGGCAGCTCCACACTCGTTTTTGGTTTCATCGGTATCGCAGCACTTATTCTGGTCATGGCGGGGGTTAACTTCGTCAACCTGTCAACCGCACATGCCTCCACCCGGGAAAAGGAGACCGCGCTCCGTAAACTATCGGGTGCCAGCCGCAGCCAGTTGATTATGCGCCAACTTCTGGAAGCAATCATATTGGTCAGCGCCGCCTGCCTGATTGCGCTTGCGCTGACTGAGGTGTTTGCGCCGATCGTGTTCGGCTGGATTGGCATGAACGGTTTCGGCGTCCACGAAATTGATCCAACCTTCCTGATGACCGCTGCCGCAGCAAGCCTGACAACCGCCGTGTTGGCAGCATTATACCCTGCGGTTCAACTGTCATCAAAATCACTGTCATCGGCATTCTCGGGCGGACACTCCCAGCCCGTTGGGGCCAACCGTTTTCGACTCGGCTTGATTCTGGCGCAATATATTATCTCAATCGTCTTGGTGATAACCGCCGGGCATTTTTATCTGCAGACCCGCTTTGCCACATCAATGGACCTGGGCTTTAGCGCCGAAAATGTAGTGACATATTGGGGCCTTCGCGGCGCACCAGACACCCAGGCACAGCGTGCCCTGCTGGCCAATGTTCGCACAGTGCCGGGCGTCACCTCCGCCACACGCATGGCGCAACTTCCCGGCGGCGGACAGCAAAATAATGTTGTATTAACGGCAGTAGGGGCAAGCGCAGCCAGCGGCCCAACAACCGTTCAGGCAATCGCCGGAGATGTGGGTTTCGATACAACTCTAGAAATGAGCCTGCTTGCTGGCCGGTCATTTGACGCCTCAAGAAGTGTAGATGTGCCCTTGATCAACTTGGAAACCGGCACCTCAGCCAACGAGTATGCCACCTCTATTGTCGTCAACCAGTTAGCTGTGCAGGCCCTCGGGTATAACAACCCCGCAGATGCACTAGGCGAAACCTTTCACTTGCAAGACTATATCACCGGCACCGTTTTGGTTGAAATCGTCGGTGTGGCAAAGGACGCTCATTTCCAAACCATCCACAGTCCGTTGGTGCCAATGTTGTTTATCAATGCTGAACCGTTTTTTAGCGCGCTTTCCATCAAATTGGCTCCGGGTGACCAGCGGAATACACTCGCTCGCCTCGACACATTGTGGGAGAATTACGTACCAGATGTTCCGGTGTTGAAAACCTATTTGCGCGAGGATCTGGCGGAACAATATGCCCTTGAAGACCGATTAACACAGGTGTTCAGCGTGTTCGCCGCCCTCGCGGTTGTTATCGCTTTTCTTGGTATATTTGGTCTCGCCGCTTTCAACGTAGAGCGCCGCACCAAAGAGGTTGGCATCCGCAAGGTATTGGGCGCAACGGTTGCAGAAATTGTACGCCTGTTTGTATGGCAGTTTTCCAAACCCGTATTGTGGGCCAGCATTATCGCATGGCCTATTGCTGGTGTGCTGGTGCAAAACTGGCTGGAAAGCTTCGCTTACCGCATCGACTTGATCCCGCTTGTGTTCATTAGCGCGGGCGGCACCGTTCTTCTGATTGCCGCCCTAACCGTGGCCAGCCACGCCGCTCGCGCCGCCATGATAAACCCGGTTTTGGCCCTGCGCCACCAATAGCGTCGACGACCCACCGTATACAATAAGGCCGTATACTTGTTATATGGTCGATCCTATACTTGGCCCGATCAGAGGAACTAGCTAGGGCAGATAGGGGTAAATAGCGATGGAAAACCGACGGATCAAACTGGCATTAATTGCAGCGCTAATAGGGGGAACATCCTTCGCGGTGGCCCATGCC
This sequence comes from Sphingomonadales bacterium, assembly GCA_011088215.1. Lineage (GTDB taxonomy): Bacteria > Pseudomonadota > Alphaproteobacteria > Sphingomonadales > Kordiimonadaceae > Kordiimonas. Next base: position 2,369 of record JAALKD010000035.1, read on the forward strand.
CAGCAACAAACTGAACTGGAAAAAAAGCGCGATATATACCGCGAGTATACGCCGGACAACTTTGATGACGGCGGCCCGATCAGCCATTATGCTTGGAAAAACTTCTCAGCTTTTTTCCCGCACGCGGTTGTCGCCCGCACCGGACCAGAACGCAAACTCGCCCAAGCACTGAGAGCCAATGTTGCAAGCTTTGCAGTCACTGTAGACGGCACTGAAACCACCCTAGGTGAGTATGTATCCAGCAGCCCCCTGATAGACGGCATGATCATTCTATCGGGCGGCAAGGTTGTTTACGAAGCCTATTCCCGCATGAAAGCCCATGACCGGCATCTGGGCTGGTCGGTCACCAAAGTCTATATCTCAACCGCGCTGGCGGCACTGGAGCGGCAAGGCAAAGTGGATGTGGATCTGTCGGTGGAGACTTATGTACCAGCACTTCGCCGTACTGACTGGGCAGGCATAACGGTTCGCAACATTGTAAATATGGCATCGGGTATTGCTTGCCTGGACAGCGACGGTTACCAAAACACCAGTTCCTGCATCTACCAATATGAGGAAACTCTCGGGTTGACCGCGCCGCACAACCCGCCGGTTGATACGCTCGACCTGATTAAATCCATGAAACGTTACCGGGCGGCAGGGACAAAATATGAGTATGTCTCGCCGGATACCTACGTGTCGGGGCAAGTGATCGAAAATATCACTGGCCTGCCACTGACAGCCGCGTTGCAAAGTCTGATTTGGGACAAAGTAGGCGCCGAAGCAGACGGTTTGATGATGATCAGCCCCAAAGGCAACGCCGCCGCCCATGCTGGGCTTTCAGCGCGTCTGCGCGATGTGGCACGCTTCGGTCAAATTTTCACTAGCGGTGGCTTCGACGTAATTGGCAATGACCATATGGATGACTTGGCTAGCGACAAGGGAATCAGATTCAGCCCGGAGCAACTGTTCCGGATGAAGGAAACCTGGGGCGACGACGTGCCTAGCCACGCCGCCTGGCAGTGGGATATGATCTGGCCGGACGGTATGATGTTTAAGGGCGGATACTCTGGTCAGGGCATTTTTGTTGTGCCCAAACAAGACATTGTCATCGCCTTTTTCGGCACTGCGGATACGCAAGGCAACAGCCATGATTTGCTTAAAATATCTCGGCAGTTGTCTGTATCCAGGCTGCTTGCCCCGAACTGAGACCGCAACTTAAGTCGGTACAACACCGGAAATAAACCGGCCGAAATATTGACACAAGTCAAGACTCGGTAGTCCAGGGATATTCTATTCTCGGGTTAAATTAGGGAAAGGAATGGCTATGGTTGAGCAAGAAAACACGCAACAGAGCAAGGCAAACGGCATAGATGATGGTCTTGTCTTTCCGGTTGTGACACCAGACCGTGTGCGCCATGCGTTTGAAACCGGTCAATATCCTTACGACCAGAAAATATCCCGTTCAGACTATGAAACCCTGAAAGCTCAGCTGCAGGCCGAACTGCTGAAAGTACAACATTGGGCGGCAGAGACCGGCCAGCGTTTCGTTCTGCTGTTTGAAGGCCGCGACGCAGCGGGCAAAGGCGGTACGATCAAAAGGTTCATGGAGCATTTAAACCCGCGTGCGGCCAGGGTCGTTGCCTTGGCAAAACCCTCGGATGTGGAGTTGGGCCAATGGTTTTTCCAACGCTACATTGAGCATTTGCCAACCGCCGGTGAAATTGTTCTCTATGACCGCTCATGGTATAACCGCGCTGGCGTGGAGCGGGTGATGGATTTTTGCTCGCCCGGCGATTATCTGGAATTTATGCGGCAGACACCAGAACTGGAGCGGATGTTGGTGCGCTCGGGCATTCAGCTTTACAAATACTGGTTTTCGGTTACGCAGGACGAACAAAAGCGCCGGTTTGACGCGCGCACAACCGATCCGCTCAAGCGCTGGAAACTCAGTCCCATTGACCAAGCCAGCCTGTCCAAGTGGGACGATTATACCGAAGCAAAAGAAGCAATGTTCTTCTACACCGACACCGCAGACGCACCCTGGACTATCGTTAAGTCGAACGACAAGAAGCGTGCGCGGCTTAACTGTATGCTACATTTCCTGAACACGCTCGACTATCCGGGCAAGGACACCGAACTGGTCCACAAGGCCGATCCTTTGATCGTTGGTCATGCCGGACATGTTATTCACCGGTCCGAGCATATTCTGGGCAAGTCGTTGCACCCAAACAAACGCAGAAGTCCGAACGCCTCGTAGGTTAAACCACGCCCAAAAACAGCTTGTAACTACTCTCCCACACAGATATAGAGCGCTCTGTTGATTTTTGACGCGCAGATGCCCGCACGGACAAATTCCTAGCAGGCAATTTCTCGTGCGTCCTTAAAGGCCCCCTTTCGGTTGTGGCTTTTATATTTCAAGTAAGAACGATCAGCCAGCCGCCGGGTACTTCTGCCCGCGGTAGGCGTTCACAACAAACGGGCGAGCCCATGTCTTTATCTCAATTGCGGACTGAATGGTTCGGCAACATTCGAAACGACCTGCTTGCAGGCATGGTAGTGGCGCTCGCGCTGATCCCGGAAGCTATTGCTTTTTCAATCATCGCAGGCGTTGACCCGAAGGTCGGGCTTTATGCATCATTTTGCATTGCAGTTGTGATCGCAATTGTTGGTGGCCGCCCCGGCATGATTTCGGCAGCCACCGGCGCAATGGCGCTGGTGATGGTGCTGCTGGTTAAAGAACACGGGCTGGAGTATCTGTTGGCGGCAACGGTTCTAGCCGGTGTGCTACAGATCATCGCCGGATACTTGAAACTGGGTTCATTGCTGCGTTTTGTCTCCAGTTCGGTGATGACCGGTTTTGTCAACGCGCTGGCGATCCTGATTTTCATGGCGCAACTGCCAGAGTTTGTTGGAGCAAACTGGCAAATGTACGCCATGGTCGCGGTTGGCCTGGGCATCATATATCTGTTTCCCTATGTAACCAAAACCGTGCCGTCACCGCTGGTTGCCATCGTGGTGTTAACCGCTTTCAGCATAGTCGTTGGGCTTGATCTGCGCACCGTCGGCGATATGGGCGCGCTGCCTGACACGCTGCCAATGTTTCTGATCCCGGATATTCCGCTTACATTAGAAACACTGGAAATCATCTTCCCCTATTCAGTGACCCTGATGGCGGTTGGCCTACTGGAATCGTTGATGACGGCAGTGATCGTTGACGACCTGACAGATACACCCAGCGACAAGAACCGCGAATGCAAGGGGCAAGGTCTCGCCAACATCATCGCCGGTTTCTTTGGTGGCATGGCGGGCTGTGCAATGATCGGCCAGTCAGTGATTAACGTTAAATCTGGCGGGCGTGGCAGGCTGTCCACCTTCTTCGCGGGCGGTTTCCTCTTGTTTTTGATTTTGGTTCTGGGTGATTGGGTCCAACAAATTCCCATGGCGGCCCTTGTGGCAGTAATGATCATGGTTTCAATCGGCACCTTCAGCTGGACCTCGGTGAAAAACCTGCGCACACACCCCAAATCATCAAGCTTTGTCATGCTATCGACGGTTGCCGTGGTAGTTGCAACCCACGATCTGGCACAAGGCGTTTTTGTCGGTGTGTTGATGAGCGCGCTGTTTTTTGCCCGCAAGGTATCGCATTTGCTGGTTATCAATTCCGACTTGGCCGAAGATGGCCACACACGCACATACTACATATACGGCCAGGTGTTTTTCGCCTCCGCCAGTCAATTTTCAAACGCATTTGACTATAAAGAAGTGGTCGAAAAAGTTATCATCGATTTGACTCAGGCCCATTTCTGGGACCTGTCAGGCGTTGCGTCGTTGGACAAAGTAGTGCTCAAGTATCGCAGGGAAGGTACGGATGTGGAAATATTGGGCCTTAACGAAGCCAGTGCCACCATTGTTGAACGTTTGGGTGTTTACGGTAAACCAGACGCCATTAACCTGATGCCGAAACATTGACAAAGGTAGCTGATATGAAAACCATTATCGCATGTCTCGACGGATCAGCCCATGCAGATAACGTCCTAACCATGACGGCCTGGGCTGCTAACAAAACCGGTGCCAGCGTGTCGTTGTTGCATATGGTGCCAACTCACGCAGAGGCCCCGGTATCTGCAGATTTTTCCGGGCAAATTGGCCTGGGTGCGAAAAGTGACTTGCTGGAGGAGCTCACCAAAATTGAGCAGGAACATGGTAAGCTGGAACAAAAAAAGGGTCAGCTTATTCTAGACCACGCCAAGCAGGCGATAGCGGCCCAAAGCACAGCGCCTGTTGACCTGCTGCACCGGCGCGGCGCACTAGTTGACGAATTCCAGCAACTGGAAGCGGACGCTGACCTGATTGTCATTGGCAAACGCGGCGAAACCAAGACCGACACCCAGGGTCACGTGGGTGCAAATCTGGAGCGGGTATCACGAGCGGTTCACAAGCCATTGCTCATCGCCACCCATCAGGCCAAACCGGTTGAGCGTTTTTTGATCGCCTATGACGGGCGCGCCAGCAGCAATGAGGCGGTTGAATTTGCTGTATCAAGCCCCTTGCTCAAAGGGCTTGAGTGTCACTTACTGAAAGTGGGCACAGACAACAGCTTGTCCGACGGTATTGTGCGCAAGGCAAAAACCAAGCTGGAAAGCGCCGGATACACCGTCAAAGCCAAAGTTGAAGATGTGTCTTCGGTGGATCAGGCGGTGACCGACTATGTAACAAATAACCAGATAGACCTGTTGCTGATGGGGGCCTACGGCCATTCGCCGCTCAGGCGTTTCTTCCTTGGCAGCACGACGATGGCGCAAATCAGCCAATCCAAAGTGCCGGTCCTTCTGTTCCGCTAAACCTGAACCGATTGTTTCCGGTGCAGGTTTTGTCAATTTCTGCCATCCTTGTTCGTCACTACGATAACTGATGATAGAGGAGACAGATATTGCCCATGAGACAGAAACCAAGCATTCCAGTCTGGGTTATAGCGCTGACTATGCTGTTAAGCTCTACTGCCGCCGCAGACCCGACATCTCTTTTGTCCAGCCTCAAAGGTCACTGGCAAGCCGAGGGCGAGGCCTTCGGCGCGCCGTCAAGCAGTTCCATGATATGGACGGATACGGCCATGGGTGGAAAGTTTTTTCAACTGGACTACCAGATCAACCGAACGACCGCCGAGGGGCTCCAGCCCATTTTTGCCGGGCGCGCCTACTACCGGGAATCTTCTAACCAACAATTGAAAGCCTTCTGGATTGATACAAACGGCAACCTACACCCGGTTTCCGCAATCGTTGAAGACAGCGCGTTGGTCGCCCATTGGGGCACAGCCGAAACCGAACAGGGGCGAACCCGCTATCAGTTGAACGGACAGGGCATTCTGGAAGTAACTGATTGGGTAAAGTCATCCGGCGGATGGCGGCAATTTAACCACACTGTATTCGCCCGAGCCAAACCAAATTCATAAGCCGATGAGCTCTATATATTATGGAAAAGCGGAACCAACCAATCGATAACAGCACGAACAGCCGGCGCCCGCTTCAGGTCTTCATGAATCACCAACCAAATTTCATCATTGTCTAATGAAATGGGTTTGGAGACCTGCTCCAACATAGGCTCCCGGTCACCAACCATTTTGGGCAGAATGGCCAAACCAATGCCTGATTTTGCGGCGTCCAGGAATTGCAGGGTTTGCGAACATCTTAATATCGGGTCCTTCTTCAGCTTACCCTTAAGCCAAACCTGAGAGGCCAAGCCGTCCAGACCGCGAGACCCGCCTATCCAGTCACAATGATCATAGCGCGCGTCGCTCTTGGCTGTCGGATTAGCGCTGACATAATCTACCGAACCATAAATTGCGAAAGGCGCATCCCCGAGCTTTCTCATCACCAGATCACCTCCCAGTGGACGCATGTTGCGAATGGAGATATCGGCATCGCCGCGGTCAAGATTTGCCACCGCATGCCCGGTGATTAATTCAATGTCTATTGAGGGGTTCGCAGAGTGAAAGCTGGGCATCTGTTCTGTTATAAAGCGAGAAAACCAAAACCCGGAAGCAACGCGAACAGGGCCGCCGCCGACACCGCTTATCCCCTTTGCCAGACGAGAAAAGTCCTGTGCGGCATGATCCATTTTTTCCGCCGCTATTTTCAAGTCTTTACCCGCAGACGTGACGTAGTATCCGTCATGCTGGCTGTCAAAAAGCTTAACCCCCAGTGTTTGTTCTAGTCGGGCAATATGACGCGCTATGGTCGGCGGACTGATACCAAGTATCGGTCCAGCAGCTGTTAAGCTTCCCGCATCTGCCACTGCCAAAAAGACTTTTATGTGGTTCCAATTCATACAGGCCTCCGGCAAATAGCCTAGTCAATCAGCGAGTGTCACTCAATGTAGGTTTTTCATTTTTGAAAAACTGGCGAGATCGATTGCGTCTGCCCAATCAAGCACCTTTGGAGCAGATTAGGGTCTAAACCCATAGAGGGAGAGAGCCCCATGAAACCAACATCACAAAACAGCAATCAAAGCGACTATGAAGGTGTTACCAACACTGTGTTTGACTATGTATTCGGCGTGGCAGCGAACGATTGGGACCGCATCCAACAGGCCTTCGACACACCGAAAGCGCAGATGAAGCTAATTACAGGGGAACCGGGCACAGAAAAAGTCTTCGTCATCCCCATAGAGCAAGTCTGGGAAAAAATCTGGCGCAAATTGCCCGCAAGCCCGACGCACACCGCCGAAATCACCAGCATTTCGGTTCATGAAGACCGGATTGCAATTGTTACCCTCAATAACAACGACCGATATTTTGACCAGCTGTCTCTGTATAAAGTGAATGGTGTCTGGAAAATCTATGACAAGCTTTCCAGAATGTTAGGTGGCGGCCACATCTCAGAGGCAGACCTGACAGCAGCATTCGGACCACAACCATGAACACGAGGCGCCTACCGAACATTGGTCTGGTCGGCTTGGGTGCGTTGGGGTCCGCCATAGCGGAGAAGCTTATCAGCGAAGGTACGGCGTTAAGCATCTGGAACAGATCATCTGAAAAAGTCGACAATCCCGCGCTCAAGGACGCAACTGCTTGTTCAACCATAGAAGAACTGTGTCAGCGCAGCATGTGGGTATTATCCTGTGTGTCAGACGACGGCGCGATGCTGCAGGTGAACCGCGCTATTGCAACCAGCGACAACAAGCCAGCGGTACATCTCTCGTTCAGCAGCTGTTCACCGACCGCCGTGCAGCAAGCCGCAACGCACGCAAGCGACAACAGTATAAGTTTCATAAATTGCCCTGTTCTGGGCCGCCCCGACGTGGTTCTAGCGGGCAAAGCTGGGTATCTTGTCGCCGGCGAAACACCTTCAGTAAAATCCATTGAGCCGCTGTTTGCAAAGCTTGGAGGAACAGTCTCATACCTAGGTGAGAACTCGGAGCATGCCGCCACTATCAAATTGGCGATGAATTATTTTATTGCCTTAACCATTGGTGGCCTGACCGAGATTTTGGCGGCGTTGGGACACGATCAAACCAACGCTGATGCATTCCTTGATGTGATCGGCAAGAGCCCGGCGGGAAGCCCTCTTATCTCACTCTTCGGCGGGCTAATCTCACGCCAGGAGTTTTCACCGCCGCTGTTTGACCTGCAACTGGCTCAAAAAGACCTTAACTATTTCGCTGATTTAACCTCAGGCAACCCAGACTATTTCCTGTGCTCAGCGATCAAAAAGCACATCAGCACGGCAGCCACTTCAACTGATCACGCTTTGGACTGGTCAGGGCTAGCCTCGCATTTGCTCAAGTAGCCCAAGACAACAGCTGTTGTGAGTTCATTGCCAACCAGCCGGTCAAAATAGGCAATAACGGTCTGCCCGCACCTGTAATCCCTGCAATGTTCAATCAGTCAAAACCTGTTGGCAAGCTTGCGGAAATCATACCTTAAAAAACCGCGAACAGCAGGTTGATGCGGGCGGCCCCAAAAGGCGGCTGATACTCAGTTGTTATTAAACAATGCTTAACCCATACTCTCTAAAACCGATGGTTGGGGCTGGAGATGGATATGTGCGTTAAAATTGACCGCCGCCTTGTAACTGCTGTGTGGCTTTTGGTTGTCTCTTCTATTGCCTCCGGCGTTACGGCGGCACCGCAAAAAACCCGCGTGTTGTATTTCTCGTCATTTCCAGAGATTTTACAGCCTGCCGACAAACCCGGACTGGCGGAACTCGCCACTGCCATCGCAGAGGAAACTGTAAAAAACCCAGACCTGTTTTTCATCCACGGCGGCGCATCGCTGGGGCCATCGGTCTTTGGCGCAATGGACAACGGCGCCCATATGGTAGACATCATCAACGCACTCAACCCCAGCGTTATGGCGATCGGAAAACGTGAATTTTCATACGGCTATGATAATTTTGTTCTCAACGCCTTGTCTGCATCATTTCCATTGGTAACCAGTAACCTAACAGATGCTCAGAGAAACGGCCCAATCGACGCGACGTATCCAAGCTATATTCTGCAATCTGGCGGCACTGCAATAGGCATTATTGCCTTAACTTCGGCCAACGCTATCTCTGAATACGGTGCCACGCAGGCCGTGCTACTGGAGCCGACCAAGGCAGCCAAAGACACCGCCGCTGCGCTACGCGACGAAGGCGCGGATGCGATCATTCTGTTGGCAGACACAGATTTTGACGATTTGAGTGCCCTGCGCGCCGACGGCACCGTCGATGTTATTTTTTACACTCATAATTTCAATAACCCTCAATCGCTGGACCGCCAGGGCAAATTGCTGACACAAGGCGCGTTGGACGGCAAAATAATTGCGGTTGATTTTTGGCTTGAAAGTAAGGACGGCAGCGCGCCCGAGCTCGTGACCAGTGCCGAATTACTGGCGCTGACCAACTATGAAAAAGATCCGCTTGTCGCATCCATCATCAATGGATATCGAGAACGGCTGGAACAGCTGCTTGGGCCCGGAATTGCACCGGTAACCAAGGCCTTCGATACGTTGCGCAGCAATATTCGCAGCCGCGAAAATGCCTTTGCCAACCTGATTACTGACGCGCTGCGTGAGCAGATGTCGGCCGATGTCGCCCTGCTGAATAGTGGCACCATTCGCGGCACTGTGCGTTACAGTGTTGGTCACAAAATCAGTCGCGGTGATATCCAGCGCGAATTACCATTTGGCGGTCGTTCTGCGCTTGTGCGCATGCTTGGCTCAGATATCCAGAAAACGCTGGAGCACGGTCTTGATTGTGGCACGCGCTCGGACGGATGTTTCACGCAGGTGGGCAACCTTCAAGTAACTTATGACAGCAGCAAGCCAAAAGGCGAGCGTGTAATCGAGCTGCTGGTTGGCGGTGAACCGATTGAATCTGATCGCTATTACAAAGTTGCAACAAGCGACTTTATGGCCAAGGGCAATGACGGTTACGAACATTTGGGCGAAGCCGAAAAAATGTTCGAGCATGGCACCAATCGGGTCATATGGAATGTGGTCGTCGAGTATATTGAACGCATGGGCGAAGTGGCACCAATACTCGAAGGCAGAATTCGCGATATCGCTGATGAAGGCAAACCCACGCGAAGCGAGACTGAGGAAAAAGACGCTGAAGGCAAGCCTGATCGGAACGGCCAATGAATAACCCCGGTCCGCATGTGAGCAAAACCCGATTCGGCCTTGGCTTCAAAATCAAATCGGTCGTCACGGCGCTTGTGGTTTTAATGGTAACAGTTGCCGGTGTGTCGTTTTATACGCTTCAGCGATTTAGCAACGAAGTAATTGATTACTCCGACCAAATGCTGCCAGCATTAGCTGCGTCGATCGACCTAAACTCGTCACTGGAGAAAATTGTCCAGAACACGGAACAGTTGGTCAATAGTGATTTGCAGGCCAAGCGGCGCATTGCTCACGCAGCAACCCGGGATTCAATTGACGGCATCAACAACTTGCTGGCCTCACGTGAGACCCTATTGGATGTGGAGGAAATTCGCACCGTTCTTGGCATATTGTCTGAGACGACAATTGATCTGAACCGATTGATCGAGCGTAAAATTGACCTTAAAGACCAATTGGACGGCTTACACAAAGACTTGGGCGAATGGATTGTAACCGGACAGACCTGGGATCCAAGAAACAATCCAGCGACCGCCACAGATGCCTATGCCCACTGGCTTGTTCTGGAACATGCTATGTTCAAACGGGTGGCAAATCTTTCCACGAGCAGCGACATCAGAAATCAATTGCGACAAATTCCGGCCATTACCAAGTCTTTACAGGCATTGGAAGCCGCAATACCGGACCTAGTAGCGGTAGAGAAAGACATAGCAAGCGGCCAAGTGTCGATTCTGCAGGCAAAGCTAAACGGCACAGACGGTGTTATCGCAACCTTGCGCGACCTTAGCCGCGCGGATGCCCGAACTCGCGCACTGGAACGACAAATGCGGGTTTTGGTTTCAGAGTTACTGCGAAAAACCGACAGCCTCGCCACGCAAAAAAGTAACGAAGCGCAAACAACGGTGCAAAACCTGGCACAACAAAGCCAACAGCAATTGGTGGCACTGATTATCAGCGTCATTGTTGCGCTGGCAATTGCTGCAGCTGGCTTCTTCTTCATCGAAAGAAGGGTTCTGGCCCGCCTTGTTTACCTGCGCGATGCCGTCATAGGCCGGGCGGCAGGCGGCAACCAAACAGTGCCCGTTGATGGCAGCGATGAAGTGACGGAAATCGGAAATGCCGTGCAAAGATTCATCAATGAAATTGATGCACGACAACAGCAGATCATTCAAAATGCTGAGCAGACCAAAGCGATCATACGACTATCTCCTCAGGCGATGTGCATCGCTACCAGTTCTGAAATTCTATATCACAACGACGCCTTCGAAAAAATATGGCCGGAAAGCGCGTCGAGCGATGGCCACGCTTCCATTCTGGAAATTTTTCCACCCATTCTTATCAACAACGAAGGGCCAACCGGCATTCGTTCGGTCGCGCGCCACGCCGTAACAAACCATGACAACACGGTGCAGTGGTTCAACATGACCAGCAATAGTGTCGAATGGCATGGACATAAGGCCCGCCAGATTATCGCCGTTGACACCACCAAACAGGTTCAGGTTGAACATACCCTGGAGGAAGCGCGCCGCCGCGCGGAAGCCGCAGCGCAAACCAAGTCCAATTTCCTGGCGATGATGAGCCACGAAATCCGTTCGCCGATGAATGGGATCATTTCCGTTGGGGAGATGCTGGGAAAAAGCGAGTTGGATGCTGAGCAAAACCAGTTGGTAACAATCATAAATCAGTCCGCCGGCACGCTCTTGACGATCCTTGATGATGTGCTTGATCTATCGAAAATGGAAGCTGGCAAGCTGCAAATCAATAAGCACAAGTTTGACCTTCACGTGGTCGTCCACGGAGTTGCTAACTTGCTGACCCAAGGCTTCCAGCAAAAGAATGTGTCTTTTTCCGCCGATTTATCAGACGATCTGCCGAAGTTCGTTGTTGGCGATTCCAACCGGATTCGCCAAATCATGTATAATTTGCTCAGCAATGCGCTGAAATTTACCGAAAGTGGTTCGGTTAAGCTGGTTGCGTCGTTGGAAAAAACAACCGCCGGCGGCGCATGCACAGTTCGCTTTGCCGTCAACGACACCGGCATCGGCATCAACCCCACCATTATGAACCGCCTGTTTCAGCCCTTTGAGCAGGCCGACAGTTCGGTTGCCCGCCAAACGGCGGAACCGGTCTTGGGCTTACAATTTGTCGCCGATTAGCGAGCTTGATGGGCGGTGAAATCACTGTTAACAGCACTGAAGGAGAAGGATCAACCTTCGCCCTTTTGGTGCCGCTTGCCATCACCGCCGATGCAGTAGCAAGCCCCAAACCATCACCCGAAAAACAGTCCAAAAAGGCTAAAGACAAATCCGGCCATATATTGGTGGTCGAAGACAATAAAGTTAACCAACTGGTTATCGGTAAAATATTGAAATCATTAGGCTATAAGTGGGACACGGCAGACGACGGCGTCAACGCCCTGGAAATTTATAACCCGGACCGCCACCATATTATTTTGACTGATCTGCGCATGCCGCGCATGGACGGTTTTGCCCTGGCGACCAAAATCAGAGAATTGGAAGACGGTAGCACCGCCGTGCCAATCATCGCAATTTCCGCAGACGCCATGGAAGAAGCCAAAGAGAAAAGCGAGCAATCAGGTATCAACATGTTTTTATCTAAACCGGTAAAAGTTGAGGAAGTGCGCGAGTGCCTGCAAGAGTTTTTTTGATAAGATCAAAAGACTGAACAAAGTCGAAAAAGCAGGCTAAAAGGCAGGTGTTGCCATAAAACACACCCCATTCGAGAAAAATACGTCCCGCCATAATCTATGTCGATTCCTTTTGCCAATTTCTGCAAAAGGCTGGTAACAGTCGCCCTACTGCAACCCGCTGGCACGGTGCCGGCACTGAATATGCAGGTTAAAGAACCCAATTTGGGTTCATAATTTTTGACCCTGCGACTGCTCTGATTTGGCTTTTGCGCGAATACGCACCACATCTGACATCGCGCGAAAGGAACTACAACATGGCTAACGGTACAGTAAAATGGTTTAACGCCACTAAAGGTTTTGGCTTCATCCAACCTGAAGAAGGCGGCAACGACGTGTTTGTACATATCTCTGCTGTTGAAGCAGCTGGTCTGCGTTCACTGAACGACAACCAAAAAGTATCATACGACATCGAGCCTGACCGTCGCGGTCGCTCTTCAGCTTCAAACCTGAAGACACTCGACTAGTAACGGTTTGGTGCCCTCAGGAATATCTTGGGGCATACTGAGTACCGAAAAGCTCCGGCACGTGCCGGAGCTTTTTTTGTATATCGCTAAAACGAGCTAATTAATCGTGCCTCCAACTTTGAAGACATATAACCCGCCTGCTACGCCGCAGCTGGATATTCTGTACCAGGACGACAGTCTGCTTGTGCTCAACAAGCAAAGCGGTTTGCTTTCTGTGCCGGGCAAGCACCCGGAACACGCCGATTGCCTGGAGGCGCGTGCACACGCCGCAGTGCCTGATGCCTTGCTGGTCCACCGGCTGGACATGGAGACATCCGGCGTGTTCATTATGGCGCGAACCAAACAGGCCCAGCGCCACCTGGGGTTCCAGTTCGAAAAACGCAACGCCCGAAAAACATATGTTGCGCGCGTGGCGGGCCATGTGGTCGAACCCTCTGGCACCGTGAACCTACCGTTGATTTGCGATTGGCCGAATCGGCCGAAGCAGATGGTTGATTTTGACAATGGCAAACAGGCAGTTACCGACTGGACTATACTGGAAAGAGAAGCAGCCGGGCAAAGCCTGGACGTTACCCGGGTACAACTGAAACCACAGACCGGCCGCTCCCATCAGCTCAGGGTGCATATGTTGGCCATCGGCCACGCCATTCTCGGTGATGGCCTCTACGGTACACCTGAGGAAATAAGCGCCGCGCCTCGGCTGCAGCTTCACGCAGAAGCGCTCACCATTATGCATCCGGTTAAGAAGGAGTTTATCACCTTCGCCTCGCCAGTGCCGTTTTGAACAACCGGTCAGCTGTTGTTCACATCAACAATACCGTCTTCAATGGTTGCCGTTGCCAGCGTTGAGGCTTTGCTGTTCTTGTCCCTCACATCCGCGATCACTCTGAACTGGTTGTCCCAGCGTTTGTGGCTCACGTCACACAGAACATAGCCGCGCTTCCGATTTTCAAAAAACCGACTGCCCGGATTCTCTCCAAATTGCGCCAAAGTGTTTTTATGGCGGTCATCTCCTCCCCCACCGGACGAGATCGAAGTTCCAACAACTTCGCTGACAAGCGGTTTACTGCCTTTATCCATTGCCTGACGACCAATAACGCCAGTGTAGTAAGCATGGATATTACCGCCCAGCGAAACGGGGTTAGCAATCTTTTTCGCAGCAATTGTATCGAGAAGACGTTGCCGGCTGGCGCTGTAACCGTCCCAACCATCCATGTCATACGCACCGGTGTCGCCAGCGATGAAATCAAACGGCGATAACAGAGTGGTTTGGACAAGCGCATTCCATTTCGCGCCGAATATACCAAGCCCCCGGTAAAGCCAACTTTCCTGTTGCCTACCCAACATCGACCTGCCACCGTCTGTCACCTGCTTGCACATTTCGGTAAAGCTTCTGAAGGTTCGCGGGTTACCCATACAGGCCGGATTGTCTCGGAACTGCCGACAATCAAGCAAATCAAACTGCAACAGGTCACCTACTACTGATCGCTGGTAAAGCTGCACCTTGCCCTTAATTGGTCTGGTACCAAGGCGAACCGGCATATGCTCAAACCGCGCCTTAAAGGCTGCTGCTTTGCGGCGCATGAATGCTTCTGCATCAAGCCCGCCTTGCGAAAAATTGCCGCCCCAGTCATTTTCTACTTCATGATCATCCCATATGGACAGCCACGGCGCGCCGGCATGCGCGTCCTGAAGCAGGGGGTCCAGTTTATAAGCGGCGTAGAGAGCCCGATAGCCCGCAAGGTCAAGCGCTTCAGGAACCGGCAGGCGACGCATACCGCCAATCCAGTCCTGTTCGTAAATGTAATCACCAGCATGGATGATAAGTCGTGGGTCAGCGGCAATCATATCGCGGTAAGCGGCATAGTAACCGTCCGTGAAACTTTGGCAGCTGGCCAAGGCAAAGCGAAACTGCTCAACATGTTTTCCCGGCTCGGGCAACGTGAAAGCACGCCCCTTGGGGCTTTCTTCCCCGCCCGCAATAAAGCGGTAAAAATATTGTCGCTCCGGGCGAAGGCCCATAACCTCGACGTGAACAGCATGAGCATTCTCACAGTATGCAATCACGGCCCCTGATTTAGCGATTTCACTAAAGCCCTCGTCTTCGGCGACCTGCCAGCGCACCGTGATCGGTGCTGTACCTGCCCCATTTGGATCAAAGGGGACGGGCATAAGCCGTGTCCAAATAACCAAACCGTCCGGTAAGGGGTCGCCGGAGGCAACCCCTAATTTAAACGGGTAATCGGCAAACTTGACAGGGGCTTCTGCTACGGCCTGCGCTGACACTGGCACCATTGCAGCAGCAGCCATCCGTGCGGCACGGGCAATTAACCCGCGCCTTGTCAGCTTATGGTTCCCCTTAACGTCCGCCTCCCGTTGTTTGGTTAAAAGTTAGCAGTGACACGCACACCGTAGGTGCTGGGTGCGCCGTAATGTTCACCAATACCGATAACCGGGCCGAAATCTGACCGAATAAGCACATAGTCTTCACCGGTGATGTTTTTGCCCCATACACTTAAACGCCATTTTTTATCCGCCGTTTCAAAGCCGATGCTGGCATCCACCAGGTTAAAGCTATCGATCAGGAAGGTGTCCCTATTGTCCGAACCAGTGAAATAATCATCCTGCCATGTGTAGCTAACATTGGCGAAAATCTCTCCGTGATCACCAACCGGGAAATGAAAGTCTCCGCCAATGGCAAAACTGTTCTCGGGCGATGTGGGCAGGAAATTTCCCGACCGGTCTTCTAGTGTGCCCGGAATGATAAAGTCTGTGTAATTGGCGTCCAGATAAGAGTAACTGCTATACAGCGTAGCAAATTCGCTCATCGCCCAGCTCAATTCAATCTCGAAGCCCTCAATCATTGCTTCTGCGGCATTTACGATGACAAAGTTGAAGGTGGGGTCAAGAAAACCTTCTTGCTTGCCGTTATATTCCTGCCGGAATGCTGTGATGTTGGCTCGCAGCCTACGGTCAAACACTTCCGACTTCAGTCCAATTTCATAGGCATCTACTGTTTCGGGATCAAAGGGTCGACCAATTACATCAACTGTGTCTTCCTCGGTGTTAAAACCGCCCGAAGTAAAACCCTGGGTGAAGCTTGCATACATGGTCATGGTATCAACAGGTTGCCAACTGAGGACCGCGCGCGGATTAAACTCGGAAAAGCTTTCCTCAAATTCGGGCGACTGGAAATCGCGACTGGCGTTCAGGCTGTTGATAAAATCAACCTGCACAGTTTTTTCTTCCCATGTATAGCGACCACCCAGGTTCAGCTTGACTGTTTCGCTGATATCAAATTCCAGATCTGTGTAGACCGCAAAGCTTTTGGTGTTTACCGTTTGGTCAAATGTCTGATCTCTCAGCCTATTTCCGGTTACACCGGCCAGCCTGACAGACGTTGCCTGCCGAGTGATATCTTCATTGAAGTAATAAAGCCCCACCGTATAGCGAAGCCTGCCATCGCTGTTGCTAACCCAGCGCAATTCTTCTGAGAATGTTTTGGGCTCTTCAGCATTTTCCGCTGTTTGCTGGAACGGAAAAAACGGATTAAAACTGGGCAAAAGGCTAAAAGCCGCCGGACTGAAAGCAAAATTTTCAATGGTGTCAGACTTGCGGTAGGCGGTAATTGACGAAAGCGTGCCGCTATCCATATGCCAGTCCAAGTGGCCAGAGATACCAAAGGTTTCCCGGTTATAAAACTGGTCTATACCATGTTCAGAAGTGCGTATATCGCCGTCGTCAATCCCAACAGGAATTGAGGTTGAAAGCGTTCTGCCACCGTTAGAATCTTCCGCATAATCGACGGTCAGCAGGGCATCAATGTTATCCGCCGGTACAAATAGCAATTGCCCCCGAACATTGAAGGTTTCCAGATCATTTTGCTCGTTACCTGTCAGCCTGTCGCTACCGTACCCATCACGCGTGCGGTATGTGGTTGAAACTTTCGCTGCAACCATTTCGCTAAGCGGGCCGCTGGCCAGTGCCCGCAATTCAACCGCATCATAATTGCCGTAACCGATTGTGGCCTTAAGTTTAGATTGCTCCAGTGAAGGCCGCGCCGAACGAATAACGATAGCCCCGCCTGTCACATTGCGACCAAAAAGTGTGCCTTGCGGCCCGCGCAGGATTGATACCTGCTCCAGATCATACAGCTCGAAAGCCGACGCCGTATTTCGGGAGATAAAAACATCGTCAAGAAACACTCCGACTGGCTTGCTGGCGCCAGCTTGCGAAAATGTGTTGTTGGCGCCGCGCACTGCAATGATCGGTTCAGATTCGCTAAAGCTTGAACTTGAAAAACCTGGTGTAAAGCGCGCGATTTCGCGGATATTTACCAGGCCCTGCCGTTCAAGCCTGTCACCAGAGAAGGCAGAAATTGCGATCGGCACGTCCTGAATGCTTTCCGCCCGCTTTTGGGCCGTGACAATAATTTCTTCCAGAAACAGGTCATCGCCGTCTTGTGCAGCTGCACCCGCAGTACCTGCCAGTGCCACAGAGGCAACTACCCCCAATTTGCGCACACTTTTTTTCTCTTTCTTCATTGCTTCTTCCTTTTCCCCCAGCGCACCGCCGCCAATCAGATCAACGGTGATCACCCGGTGTTCATTGACATGAGCCTTGAAGCCAGTGCCCGCCAGGGCAATTTCAAGCGCTTGTGTGAGGGTGTAATTTCACATCACAGCCTGTGCTTGAATGGCTTCAATTTTTTTGGAAGGAAGCAAAAGCGGCGACTGTGCCTGCCTTGCAAGATTGATGAGCACCTTATCAACGGCGCCCGAAGAAACACTAAAGTGGAAATATTTTTCCTGCGCATAAGACTTGCCAGAAATGATCGCCTCGAGACAAAAAGTCAGCAGCAAGACAATCAGCATTTTCCTCAAAAAACTTCCTCCCGTTGACGGAGCAATATTTTGTAAAGCTTGTTTCATTGCACCCGCTACGGCTGAAGACAGATGGAGCGGGAATAATCCACTACTCTGCGAGAAGAAAAATAATCCGGGACCATTTAAGTAGATCAGTTCCGGGCATAAGAAAGATAGATTGTACCGTCAGCGCTATAGCGGGCCGACACACCGAAAGACTGTTCCAGCGTGTGAATAAGCGCCGACGTTTCGCCGGTTGGGAATACCCCGCTTATGGCCAGTTCCTCAAGCTCTGGACTAGTGATAATAATTTTGTCTGGCGTATAGCGCGAAACATCACCAATAACGTCGCCGAGGCTTTCGCCGTCGAAAATCAAAAGCGCATCCCGCCAGGCCAACCGCTTTTCGATCATGTCCGCATCAATTTGACTAACCGCCTCAATTTTATCACTAAAGCTGGCAGTTTGACCGGCTTCCAGACTCATCAAGGTCTTAGGCTGCACCGAAATGCTGTCAGGGTCATCCAAAACAGACCCCGGCAGACTAAGCGACGAAAGTTCCACCCGGCCTTCGGTGACCATTACGGCGACTTTGTTCTCGACTAGCCTGACCGTAAAAACTGTACCAACAGCGCGGACAACACCGGTTCTTGCCAGCACAACAAAGGGACGGTTCTTGTTCGGTGTCACATCAAAAAGCACCTCGCCTTTCACCAGCCGTATAGTGCGCGAAGTTTCACTATACATCACATCAATCTGACTATCTGTATTCAGAAATGCCGACGAGCCGTCTGGCAGGGTAACTTCTTTGTTGTTACCGATTGAGGCAGAATATTGCGCCTCAAAACCAGCATCCTCTGTGGGTGCTTCCGAGCCCTGATAAACGCTGAAGAAACCAAATACCACCAGGGCAACCGCCGCCACCTGCGCTAGCCGTGGCAGGTTTCGCCGGACAAAACCACCAGACCGCACCGCTTTCAATTGGTCTTCGGCCAGCATCCGGTCAAGACCATCCCAAAAACTTGCCAACGCACGAATTTCCTGCTCATGGCGCGGGCTTCTTTTCACCCATGCAACGAACGCCTTTTCCTGGGCACCGCTCAAGGGCCCATCGCTCAGTCGCGCGGTCCACAAGGCGGCCTCTTCTTCAACAGATAAGTTGTTTTCATTTTCTAAAGTCATGGTGTTCGCTCTGCAGAAATTTCGCCGCTATCTGCTTCAACAAGTCGTATATTATAGCCGTCATACCCCTGTTCACGCATATAATCTCGGCATTTCAAAATACCTTTGGCCATATGTTTCTCAACGGTACTCTGCGATATCTTCAGATGTTTCGCGATTTCCTTCTGCTTAAGACCGTATAATTTACTCAACAGAAAAACCCGCCTGCACTGTTCTGGCAGAGACGATATCGCATGGCCAAAAGCCTCCATCTGAAGCCTGTCGGACACCTGCTGGTCAACCGGTACCGAGCTAGCAGGCACCTCGCCGCCGCACACATCGTCAATATAGGACGTAATCGTGCGTGATTTCCGGTTCAACTCATTCAGGGCGATGTTGCGCGCTGTGCGAAACAAATAGGCTTTCAGGGATTTTATCTCCCCCACGTCCACCCGGCTGGTTCGTACAAAAGTTTCCTGAAGCACATCTTCTACGTCTGCCGGATTGGCGAACAATCGCGCCAGCCGCCGCCGAAGTGCAGGCAGTAGCTCCATATAGGTATTTGCAAGCGATTTAGGGTGCACCATGCAGAGTATCCGACATTCAAATCACGCTGGGTTAACTATCTCATATTTTACTATCCATAAACAGGGACAGTTGGCGCGCCAAAAACCACCACCGTATTTGATAAATCAGCAAATAAGCGTTGGTTTCACGGTGAAAAATAAGGAAACGGACTGGCCAGGATGTTAGGCGGGATGGTGGTAAGCATCGATCGCGGTGGCCGCGATATCCATCGGTGCATGCGCATTAAACGCCATTTTCGGTTTTTCGGCAAACAGCGCCTGCTCCGCCATCACCGCCATGGCATCAGCGTGATAAAAACCCAGTGCGGGTACGCCGATGGTGGGCAGGTAAGCAGCATTTTGCGTCTGGTCTTTCTGTGTGGCAGCCAAGCAAACTGCACATCCTGATGCCATCGCTTCCATCACGGTGGCCCCGGCTGCGCCCACATACATCCGGGCGCCTGCTAAAAGCGTTGGCATTTCGGGGCTGCGCAGCGGTTTGACCGATGGCATGCGCGCCGCCAAGTCCAGCAATGCCTTCGATGGCTCCAGATAGCCAGGCACTGGCACATAAATCGGTTCGCGAGTTTTACTGCTCAAGAACCCGGCCACTGCCGCGGCCAACGCACCATCGTCAGTGCCGCCGAAGCTAACCACAATGCCGCGGCGTTCATCGTCGTCTACCGGTTCGGAGAAGAAATCAGCACCGAGCAACGAATGGGTCGGCCCGTGAAAAATTTTACGCGCGCTGTAAGCGCTATAGTCGACACCCGCAGCATATAGATTTGGATTGATGAGATAGTCACACACCACCGGACGGTCACCCAGATCATCAATGACACAGCTGATGCGGGCCCGGGCGCACAGCGCGCTCAGGTCGTTCGCCGACAGCGAACAGCTATCCGCAATCAAAATATCATCAGCAAGGTCAGTGGGGATGCCAATTTCATACTCATAGCCGAGGTTCTGCACAAAAGACGCGCCGTCCTCGTCGCTAAGGAACACCCGGGCGGTAACACCGCTATCGCGGAAAGCATCCAGCAGCGTGAGCGTACGGCGCAACCGGCCCAGACCAGACCGGTGTCCACAATCAATAAAGATCGTTGCTCGTACCACTTTGTTTGCTCCACATTCAGTTTCGAATCCCTTGCCACCAAGTGAGCGATGCACAGCGCATGCCGAAACATTCAGGCAAGAGACCAATCCACTGAGTATGAAAGCTATGGGTAAAGGATTACTTAAACTGCAAATGCAGCCTGATTATTCATGACGGTGGAGCTTGTTGTTCACTGAGTGGAATGATGATGTCGCTTTCGCCGGCTTCCAAAAAAAACACTGTCGCGATAAGGGCGATTTTACCCATATCGTCGGTAACCGGCCCCACATCGCGGGCATGCATGTAGCCACTGAGCATGGAGGCTGCCTGTGCGCGGGTCATATCCACTTCGCCCAGCAAAGCTTTAACCGCGCCGTAATTTTCAGGCGTGACCTCAAAGAGGCCCTCCAGGAACGGTGCTCCGTCTTTGGTCACGGCTGCATTTAATACTTTTGTTTCAGATGCCATTTCATGTCCCTGCCTGCAGGCCTACCAATCTTTGTCTCGGTTAAAGGTGGCTGCCACATCATGACCCATCAGGCCTTCCAATTCCTTATGGGAACGCTTGGCAAAATCTCTTGCTGCAGCGTCGTCATCCTGAAATTTTTCCATCATTTCGATCGCCACTTCATCGTAGCGTCGGAACCGCCCAGCGGTGCGGTGCGCAACATGGGCTGGATAGCCCAACTCGCGCAGGCCCGCCTCGCCAATTTCCAGCGCTGATCCGAACGACTCGCGCCGAACATGATTAACACCAGCCCGCTTGAGCTTGTTCACGTCGCCGCGCGTGCTCGCCCGCGCCAATTTCGTAAGTTTCGGGTAATGTTTGGTCGCCAATTCAGCGGCTTTCAATACTGCATTAGAATCGTCCATCGCCAAAATCAACAACCGCGCGTCCTTGGCACCGGCCGCCTCCAACAAGTCAAGTCGGGTCACGTCACCGTAGAAAACCTTATAGCCAAACTTGCGCAGCATTTCGATATGGTTGGGGTTGCTATCAACAACTATGGTGGGAATTTTAAGCGACAACATCAGACGGCCAATGATCTGACCGAAACGGCCAAAACCGGCAATAATCACGTGGCCCTCACTGGCTTCCACATCAGTTTCGTGGCGCTCTGCCTTGGCAAAACGGCGCAAAGCAAGGTCGCGAAGGAAAATCATCAACGGCGTCATCAACATGGACAGCGACGCAACAACCAACAACTTCGCGCCCACTTCGGCAGGCATCATTGCTGAAGCGGTCAACACCGAAATCAATACAAAGGCAAACTCGCCAGCCGGTGCCAGCAGAAGGGTAAAATAAAACTGATCACTCCGGGCAAATCCAGCGATTTGACCCACCAGCAGCAGCACAAGGGACTTGGCAACAATCAACCCAGCAACCAGCAACATAATCTCTACCGGGTCCGCTATCAGCAACGACAAATTCACCGACATGCCCACTGCAATAAAAAACAGACCCATCAGAAGCCCTTTAAACGGCTCGATGTTCAGCTCCAGCTCGTGGCGATACTCCGAATCCGCCAATAGCACACCAGCCATAAAGGTACCCAGCGCCATCGATACACCCACGAGTTCGGTCAAAAGCCCGCTGCCAACCACCAGCAAAAGCGCGAAGCTCGTAAACACCTCACGCAGGCCGGTTAGCGCGATATACCGAAACAAAGGCCGTAGCAGAAAACGGCTCGACAGGATGAAAAAAGCAAATACCCCGAGAATACGCAGCTCCATCCCCATGACCGAGCTTGCCGTATCGCCGCTAACTGCCAAAATAGGGATCAACGCCAATATGGGTATAATCGACAGATCCTGAAACAATAACACCGAAAAGGCGGCAATGCCGACGCCAGATTTGCCCTCGCCGCGCTCCTCCAGTGTCTGAAGCGCAATCGGCGTTGATGAAAGCGCAAGCGCCAAACCGATGGCAAGCGCCAGCATTATATCAACCCCGCTGCCAGCCACCAGTGCTGCCAGCAATGCCGTAGAACCAATCACCTGCACACCGCCCAGCCCAACAAGCTGACGGCGAAGCTGCCACAGGGTCGCGGGCTTCAACTCAAGCCCGATCAGAAACATCAACAACGCAATCCCAACTTCGGAAAACTGTAAAATCGAGTCCACATCGCGGATCAACCCAGCGCCCCATGGCCCGATGACCATTCCCGCTGCCAGATATCCCAAGATTGAACCCAGGCCCAAGCGCTTAAACAGCGGCACCGCAATCACCGCAGCCGCCAAAAAGATGAAGGCGCTATCTAAAAAGTCAGGGTCTTCCATTCTAGCCCTCCGCCGATGCCAATTGCTGAATAGCTTCGATAAAAGCCTCAGCGCGGGCGTTAATATCGTCATAGTCCGTCGATCGAGCACAATGGGTCACAAAGGGTGGCCCAACCTGCATGCCACAAAACTCTGCTGTCATACGAAACGGTAACAAAAAGCTCTCGATTTTAGCACCATGTGTGGCACCAGGCAGATACGCACTTTCCGGCGCACCGGTTGACACCGCAAGCATGGTTTTTTTGCCTTTCAGCGCCGTACCGCCTTCGCCGTAAGCAAACCCGTTTTGCAGCACAACATCCATCCACTCTTTCAGCAGTGCCGGTGCACTGAACCAATATATCGGGAACTGGATAACCAATACATCAGCGTCAGTAAGCGCTTTTTGCTCAGCTACTTCATCCACGTGCATGTCAGGATACAGTTCATACAAATCGCGAATTTGCAGGCCAGGCACCTTGCGCGCAGTCTCTTGCAGGCGCCGGTTATAGCGCGACTTGTGCGGCGAGGGGTGACAGTAAAGAAGCAGGATGTTTTTCATCCCACGACACTAGTGCCGTCATGGGACCATGGCAAACCGAAAGCTCTGTCATGCAAGATAGTTTTACTAATTCATCGGTCCGAATGTTTCGATTTTACCTGATTATGGATAAAAATCCGGTCTATCGTCGTACCGTTTTCAGACATGGGAACATACAAAACCGTTATCGCCAGATAGTTCTGTTGATCCGACAATATATCAGACGAAACCACAACTGGTTTTGCGATTTCAACACAGTGTTTACAGGCCTGCAAAATACGAGCACTAACAAGTTTATTAGGATACTCGGAGATCAGTTTACCTGTCATAGGGCCATAAAAACTATCCAGCTTTGTACCCTCCAACAGTCCCATGGCGTCAACAAAGCCACCTGCTGCATCATAGACTGGTTCAACCAATGCAATTTCCGGCAGGACCGATGTCAAATCCCCAGGTTTCAGATCGTCTCGCCGGGGCAGCCGCGCGCCACCGGTCTGGTTTTCGAAATACCGCAAATCATGGTCGACAACCGGGTCGTGAAGGCGCCACTCTTCCGCATCTTCAATACTGAATTCTCCAATTACCGTGTTATTGCCTGGCGACGAATTCATTTGGTTGCCCGTTTTTTTGGGTTTGAGTGACACAGTATATAACCGCGCCTATAGCGTACTCCTGTCGACCCCAAAACAAGTTTACTTTAATTTTCAGGATAAAATCTAGTCAGGCTGAATTTTTTCTATAGGCTCGCCCTTAAGCTATTGGTCCGTCGTTTAAAATATTTTGGTTTCACTTGCAGATGAAGAAAGATTCGGTCCACTTGCGTGCCGTCATTGGACATGGGCATATAAAGGGCAGTAGTGGCCAAAAAGTTTTTTTGCTCTGACAAGGTATCCGCCATCGTCATGAAAGGTTTTTTAATTGCAGAGCTATATTTACAGCCCTGCAACACACGCTCAGAAACTTCGCGAGCAGGATACTGCGATACCAGTTTGCCGGTCAGGGCTCCATAATAGTCATCCAGCTTGCTACCCAACAAAGACGTTTTTGCATCGGTAACAGACCCGTTCCTGTCATATAAAAGCTCAAGGATAGCAACCTCGGGCAAAATCGGTTTCATATCTGCAGGATTTAGATCCGCGCGCTTCGGCAACCGTTTGCCTTGGGTTTTTGCTTCGAAATAGCTCAAACTCTCATCAACAACCCGGTCATGTTGACGCCAATATTCAGCATCTTCAAATTTAACGCCCGCAATAATCGGCTTTTTTTCCGATGCCAAACTCATATGTGTCCCCTACAAGACCCCCACAAAATAAGCTATCAATCGAAAGAATGATGACATGCGCACAGCGAATGACACCGAGCCACAGCAATCGATGAGGTCTCTATACGCAGGTTGATCTCGTTTATATTATTTTGGCCCGTTATATCGGTACTGGCGCAACATGTCCGATGGGTTCGTCGATGCTGGACGGCGGTGTAGTAAACCAGGAAGGACCAGCCTCGGTCATATACAAACAGTCTTCCAAGCGCACACCAAACTCGTCGTAAATATATATGCCCGGTTCGTTAGAAAAGCACATGCCGGGAGCCAGCTTTGTGGCCTCGCCGCGGACAAAATTTATCCGCTCGTGGCCATCCATACCAATGCCGTGGCCGGTGCGATGGCTCAGGCCTGGTGTCTTGTAACCCGGGCCGTAGCCCAAGCTCTCATAATAGGCACGAACGGCATCATCAACGCCCCCGGCGGGTGCACCAATTTTTGCGGCGCCGAAAGCAACATCCTGCCCGCGTCGCATGGTTTGCCATACCTCCCGCTGACGCGCACTGGCGTCGCCGAACACAAAAGTGCGTGAAATATCAGATTGGTAGCCTTCCACATTGCAGCCACAGTCCATCAAAACAACATCGCCGTTTTTCAGGGTTTGTGCTGCGCCAGTGCCATGGGGATAGGCACTGGCCTCCGCCAGCAGCGCCATAGTCCAAATACCCTTACCGCCCAATTTTGCCTGCGCGCCGCGCATCAGGGCGTTGATATCCGCCGGGGTCATGCCCGCCTCCAGCGTGTTCCAAACGTGATTATAAGCACCCAGCGTCACCGCGTTGGCCCGGTGCATTAATTGCAGCTCGTGGGTGGACTTGAACATACGGCAACCATCGACAACACCGCGACCATTGGCGATGGCCACCGATTGTGCCTTCAGACCCTCAACGACAAAATATCGCACCGAATCTTCAAGCGCGATCGGTTTGTCTGCCACGCCGCGGTCCGCCATGATTTGCTTCACGCGCAAGAATGGGTCTTCGTGTTCGTGCCAGGGGCGCACATCATCGCCGAAGCTCATGCGTTCACGCGCTCGAGGTTCCTCAAAAAACGGTGTTACCACCGCAATATCGCCCTCTGCCGGAATAACCACAGCTGTCAGCCGCTCGCTGCGACCCCAACGAATGCCGGTGAAGTAAACCATAGACGAGCCGGGTTCCAGCAATAGCGCACCAAGGCCTTGCTCGCGTAAAAGCTCTTGTGCTTTTGCAATGCGTGCCTTTCGCTCTGCCGCTGAAATAGGCACTGCATCGGTCGCAATATTTTGCAGCCCGCCACCAGTTTGCATCGCCACTGATGCTCGACCTGTGGCTTGCAACGAAGGAGCCAGCGCAGTTACCGCTGCAATCCCAGTTAACCCCTTAAGAAATGATCGTTTAGATTGGCTTGAGCTCACCTGTCGCCCCTTGTGTTTAGTTGGCTGACTTAACGACCTTGCCGCCCTTCATGACGAAGCCTACGTTTTCGGTCACTGAAATGTCGTCCAGCGGATTACCGGAAACGGCAATAATATCAGCCATGAAGCCCTCCTTTAGTGCACCGATGTCATTTTCCATTTTCAGGAGCGTCGCCGAGTTGATGGTAGCAGCCTGCAGTGCCTGCATCGGTGTCATGCCGTATTTCACCATACGCGAGAACTGTTTGGCGTTGTCGCCGTGCGGATAGATGGCAGCGTCGGAGCCGAACACCATTTTCACACCGGCGCGTACCGCGCGGCCAAAAGCATCACGCTGGGCAGCAGACACCTGCTTTTCCTTGTTGATATTTTCTTCCGGCACACCGTTGGCCTCACCGAAGGCAAGGGTATATTCGGTGTTGTAAATGTCCATTGAGAAATAGGTGCCATATTCCTTGGCCAGCGCTATTGCTTCATCGTCGGCGAAACTGGCATGCTCGATGCTGTCAACACCGGCGACAATCGCGGCCTTGATACCGTCTGTGCCGTGGGCGTGGGCGGCGATGGTCATTTCGCGCTGGTGCGCTTCTGTAACCGCTGCCTTTAGTTCATCCAGACTAAGTTGCTGCGCCCCGACTTTGGTGCCCTTGGAGAAGACACCGCCGGTGGCGCATACTTTGATTGCGTTGGCGCCGTATTTGATATTTTCGCGTACTTTGGCGCGGATTGCCCACGGGCCGTCTGCCGCGCCGCCGCTGCTGACCTGCATTTCAGGAGGCATAAAATTATTGTCGCAGTGGCCACCGGTGATTCCGATGGAATTTCCAACCGCGAAAATACGAGGGCCATCAATGTCGCCTGCGTTAATACCGTCGCGCACCGCGATAACGCTGTAGCCGCCCGCGCCCACATTGCGCACAGTGGTGAAACCGGCCTGCAGGGTTTTGCGAGCATTTTTGACCGCGACAATTGCCTCACGCGGCGCCGAATAACTAAGCCCGGCGAAGAAATTACCGCCTGCATCGCCTGACAGATGCACATGCATGTCCATAAAGCCGGGGGTAAGGGTCATGCCGTCCAGCGCGATGGTCTCGGCACCGTCGGGTACAGACAGCTGTCCGGCTGTGCCCACCGCCGCGATGCGCCCGTCGCGGATAACCAGCGCTGGGTTTTGAACCAGCGTGCCGCCAACCACGTCAACCATGGCCCCTGCGGTCAGGTAAATGTCGCCGTCTTCGGCAATGGTTGGTGCCGCAACGGACAGCAATAAGGCTGAAACAGCCGTGGTAATTTTTAACAGTGAACGACGCATGAAAACCCTTCCAAGGAAATAATGAACCGCGAGCCTAAGGGGTTTGGGTGCGAGTGTCTATCATGGTTTGAACACAAAACCTGGAACCCGCCCTTACACCTTCGTCGATCGGGGCTGCCCCAGCATTGGGCTCATAAACCCGAATGGTGCCAAACGCACTCTACACTGTGCGAAGCGCGGGTAAAGTCGTGCTTTTAGAACGATTGAGCATATTTTAACGACTTCTAGTCATTCAAAAAAACAGCCAGCCCTACTATTAATCTCCGGCGACGCGACCCCAAAACAGCTCCAGAACGGTCACGTCCAAACGGTTGATTTATGAAATATAGAAAGGAAATAAAATGAGCAATGATTTGATGAGCTTGGAAGCTGCCGTAAACGATTTGACCAAAAAGGGTACGATTCTTGATTCGATTGAACAATTTTACGCCGACAACTGCACATTCACAGAAAGCGACGGTTCAAGTCGTCAATCAAAAACCGAGCAAACCACGCATCTTGCTGGTTTTTTTGGAAGCCTAACAAGCTTCGACGGCGCGACGTTGCACGGTCAGGCTGTGGGAGATAATTTTTCTGCCAGCGAATGGACCTTTAACATGACCGGCGGCGACGGTGAAAAAATTCAGTGGAACGAAGTTCTCGTTCGCACCTGGGAAAACGGCAAAGTTGTTACCGAACAATATTATATGAAATAGTCTCTCCACAGACTTGATCATCGAAATAACGCCCGCATCTGATAAGGGCACGGGTGTTATTCTCGTTACATTGGGGCGTCGATCATACGTGCGCAGCAACAGGCGCGGCGCTCGACGCTTTTTCGAACTCCTCGCGGGCGTGTTTGAACTGCGACAGGGATTTCTCCACATACATCAACACTTCGTCCACATAGCCGTCGGTAGAAGCCGACCAGACACGGTTGATGTAACGCTCCCCTGCCGCGAAGCTGGACATAATGTCGGCGAATTGCTGCAGGCCGAAAATATGCTTCATGCTGTCACGGGCATCGGCAAAGTTATTCAGGTCTTCCCGGAATAGTTTATCGATCTCGAAGCGCATATCATAGGTGGGCACAGCTTCCTTGCGGCCATCAAGCGCCTCCAGGTTTTTAACGATATTGTCCAGGCTTGCGCCCAACACGCGGCGGTTGTTCTGCAGCTTGTCGCTGGACTTGGCCTCAGACGCATCCATGCGTTTAATGAGGACAACCCCGATAACACCTGCAATGATAACCGGTACGAAAGTGACCCAATCAATGTGGGTTTCATCGAGCGAGGCCAAAAATGCCCCGCCAAGAAAAGAAGCGGCAACAAGTAAATATGCAATGGTTTTCATCTTTTCTCTCCCTAGCTTGCGTTCATGATGATGAAACCGGCCCGCCCGACGCCCATAAGCGCTTCGCCGACAATCAGACCTGCCGCAATGGGAATGCCTACATTGTCAGACCAATGAGTTCCCTTCTTACGGTCGCTAATTTCACGCGCCAGCGTACCCAGCGAATAGGTCAACACAATATTAAACGGTAAGTAAAACCCGAGGCCGACTGTGATACCAAGTCCGGTCATAAGCGCCGAGAGCACGGCGCCCAGCGCCGCGCCTGCCATATATTTCTCAATCGGCACATCGCCGCCGGTGATACCCTGCACCATAGAGGCCAGCGCCTGGCCCTGCGGTGCGGGCAATTCGTCAGACCCGAGCGTGTAGGCCTCATGCAGCAGGAATATCAGCACGATGATAACAATCGGCCCCAGCCACGCACCGAAAAATTGCCCCATCTGCTGCATGCGCGGGGTCGCACCCACCAAATAACCGGTTTTCAGGTCCAACATCAAATCGGTGGCCTGGCTCATGGCCACACAAGTGGCAGCCCCCACGGTGACCGAGGCAACAATCGCCTGGCCGGTATCCATGCCGCCGAATGTTTGGGTGATCATGATCAGGATAGTAACCGCCACCAGGGTCATGCCCGACAGCGGCGACCAATTGGTGCGGCCAATGGCTTCCGACAGAATAATCCCAGCCATCCATATCCACAGCGTGCCCAGCACCGCCATCATCAGGCCGCGCACAAGGCCAACTTCCTCGGCGGATGTAACCGCCATCACACCCAGCAAGATGGCTGCGCCGCCAATGGCAAAATACAGTAGCTTGATCGGCATCTCATCGCGGCTCATGGCGCTTTCAACTTTCGACGACGACTGCATCGATTTAACCGCCGAGCGAATGAGCGGAAAGGCAAACAGAACGCCGACAACGGCGCCGCCGATTAACATGCCAATACCTGTAGGCCTGAACAGAAGCGTGCGCAGGCTGCCCGGGTCATTTATCACCACGCCGTCGATCACCGGGAACAAGCTGGTTGCATCCAAGAGCGGTGCCAGTACCCAGTAACAAACATACCCACCAATGATGAAAGCAAGCCCGCCGCGCCCGGCAATGAAGGCAACCGCTGCCGTCATCAGCGACAGATACCATGTGCCGTTCAGATAGTCTGGCAGACCCAGCATGGAAAACAGCGGAAAATATTCATAGTCGAAATAGACGGTCGCGATATGCACTAGCGCAGAGACAATCATCGCGCCAATCAGCAGTTTGGCCTTTTCAATGCCCGCACCGGGGGACTTGAGGATAGAGGCCACTGCCACTCCGCCAGGGTAAGTCAGCCGCTCAAAATCAATCATTTGTTTCCTGAGCGGAATGATAAAGGCAATGCCCAGAAATGCACCCGCAATAGCACCGAAGGTCAGGATATAAGGGTCAAAATCATTGCCGTAGCCTAGGATGAATATGGCCGGAACCGAGAACATCATGCCTGATGAAGCACCGTTAACCGCACTGGCCACCGTTTGAGTTACATTGTTTTCAACAATCGACCGGCGGCGCAGGATGCCGCGCAGGATACCAAAACCAAGGATCGCCGCCAGCTCGGAACCTTCAATGGAAAAACCCAGCTTAAGCGACGCGAAGCCAATAGACAGGGCAATAATCACCCCGAGAAAATAACCGACAATAACCGCGTGCGGGGTTAATTCCGGATAGGCGCCGCGCGTTAACGGCCCCGATGGTCCCGACGGCGCAGCCGCAGATGATGCTGTTGTTTCCGACACTGAAAATCCCCTCCCCAAGGTACGACCAACACTGGCCTGATCAATCTAGTATATTTTTTTGCAGGCATCTGTCCACTATCGGCTTGCCTGTTCCCCTAAACAGGCATAGCACTATCACACCTGATAGCGATGCTCCAATCTCCCGATGTAAGCTTTTGGCCAAAACTATCGGCGGGACCAGCGCATACGATTTAATCCTTAATTCGAAGGAACCAACAAGGCGATGACCAGCGCGCCAACAATCACTGACCAGCATTGGCTGAAAACCCGGCTCAAGCGCCATGTGCGCGAGCTGGTGCGCCTCGCTGTGCCTGCGGTGATGATGCGGGTTGGCCTTATGGCTGTTGCCATGGTTGATACGGCCATGGTGGGCCATTATGCCACCCAGCATTTGGCCTGGCTTAACCTGGCGAACCAGTCCGTTATCATGTTCACGCTGGTTATCGGTCTGGGACTTCTCTCGGGCATCATTATATACACCGCCAACGCATACGGTCAGGCCGACTTTCGCGGGGCCGGTAAAGTATGGCGGCGAACCCTGCCTTTCTCGCTGTTGCTTGGTGGTATTCTAGTGGCCATTTGCTGGCCCGCAGAAATGTGGCTAACCATGCTCGGGCAGAATCCGGAAAACGCCGCCGCAGGCGGCAATCTGGTGCGCATCCTCGCGCTCGGCCTACCCGGACATCTGTTGTTTGTTAACTGCACCATGTTTCTGGAGGGCATCCGCCGCAGCCATGTAGGCTTTTATCTGATGATTGGTGCTAACGTCGTCAATCTGGCATTAAATTATGCGCTGATTTTTGGCAACTGGGGTGCGCCCGAACTGGGAGCAGAGGGCTCCGCATGGGCATCCACTGGCGTGCGCTGGTTTATGGCCGCAAGCGCGCTCTACTACGTGTGGAATGCCAAATCGTTGCGCAAATTCAAACTGCGCGAACCGCACGGGCAGCGTATTAGCGAATGGCGTGATCAGCGTCAGATGGGATATGCCTCAGGTGTGTCATTGGCTGCCGAAGTATTGGCCTTTTCTGCGCTTGCTATTTTCGCTGGCTGGATCGGCACTGTACCACTCGCCGCCTTCGGCGTCGTATATCAGGTGTTGGGCATGCCTTTAATGATATCTATTGGTATCGGTGTCGCAACAAGCGTGCGGGTTGGCATATCTCTATCACGGCGAGACGGGCACGATGCACAGCTGGCGAGTTACACCGGCCTCGGCATGACAATCGTCATCGTCAGCTTGCTGGCGCTGGTCATATTCGCCTTCACCGACACGCTGATGCGTATTTTCACCAATGATATGCAAATCATTGACCTGTTGGTGCCAATTGCGGCCATTTATATTTTCGGCATGATCTTTGACGCCGCTCAAATGGTCGCATCAAGGTTCTCCGAGGTTACAAAGAAACCTGGTGGCCCACTTACCTTCAGGGCGCAGCCTTTGTGTGTGTCATGTTGCCGTCAAGCTATTATCTGGGCATTCATCTGGAACGCGGCTTTCAGGGCCTGATGGAAGGCATGCTGGCCGGAGTGATCGTCTCCTTCATTCTGCAACTGCTGCGGTTTCTGTTTTTGGCCAAGCGGGAAATCCGCCGACAAGCCGAGCGTAACAAATAGGTCACTCGTACACTACCGGCTCAATTATACCCATTTTTTAACCTTTCTTTTGCCTTGCTTTTACCATTTTGTGTTTCAAAATAGGGCGAAGGGAAAGGGCAATTGCTATGCAGTGGAATGCTGATCCATACCAGTTTGTACTAAAACAAACAGCCGCTATGGTTGTCGCTATCGCTGGCTTAACGCTACCTGCTTCCGCCCAGTTTAACATTGGTGACCGATTCGCCAATGCCATCGAATCCATGCATAGCGGCATCGACACCATTTGGCCTGATGACTTGAAATTGGACGGCGTGACTGCGCGTGTTGGGTTGGGCATTGGCTTCACGCCAGATTATGTCGGCTCGGATAATTACCGTCTACGGGTGCTGCCCGTGCTTGATATTCGCTATAAAAAGCGTTGGCGCCTAAACGGCAGTTTGCTCACCTATGCCGCGATCAACGAAGGCCCGTGGCAAGCCGGGCCGCTGCTAAGTCTTGCCTTTGGCAGGCCGGAAAGTCGCAACAGGCTACTGCGCGGGATCCGCGAAATTGATACGACTTTTGAGGCAGGTGCTTTCGCCCGCTACCAAACCAAATCCGGCCTTGTCTCATTCGACTACCGGCATGCTCTCGGCAACGGACTGGGCGATTCTGTTCGTTTCACTGTTGGTCACGGCGTCTATGCAAACGGCAATTTCGTCGCCATCGTAGGCGCGCGGGCGCGCTGGCTATCAAACAAAGCCATGCAGCGAAATTTTGGCCTGACCCAGCAAGACAGCCAAAACTCGGAGT
>JAALKD010000036.1:0-21386 GCA_011088215.1 Sphingomonadales bacterium
CTTTGCCTGTTGGCCCCAACGCCTCTGCGCCTTTTTCCAGGCAGCGCGACGCCAAGGGAATATCGCTGGTGATCGCCAAATCACCGGGTTTTATGTTGTCAACAATCCAATCATCGGCGGCATCTGCCCCTTCCGGCACAACCTGTTTGTGAACTTTCGGGCCGACGGGCATTCTGAGCCACTGGTTCGACACCAGAAAAACTTCGATATCAAACCGGGCCGCGACCTTTAGTATTTCATTTTTGACCGGGCAGGCATCGCCGTCGACAAACACGCGTGTCATTAATTTTTTTCCACGATTATTTTCTGGTTACAATTCAGTTTTTCCGCAGTTTGGTTCTGAATTCGGCGACTTTAACTCCTTTTTTTTGCATTTCCACGGCTATTTTCATCGTCAACTTTCCCAAAAAGCCCTATTTAGCCGCTATTGTTAAAGCTGTGCATGAACAAAACGCCAATTTGATGCAGCCCATGGTTGGCAATTGGGGTTGGCAATTGGTGTCCACAACCCTACAAGGAATTAGCTAAAAATTTAGAGTGGATGCCCATGACAACCGACAGCAAATGGCAATTCTGGATCGACCGTGGTGGCACCTTCACCGATGTTGTTGCACGCCACCCGAACGGAGCACTTTCCAGCCATAAATATCTGTCGGTAAACCCTGAGAAATACAGCGATGCTGCGGTTTTCGCCGTGCGAGATATTATGGAAGTGCCAGCAGGAGCAGCTTTCCCTGACACCTCCGTCAGCTCAATAAAAATGGGCACCACAGTCGCCACCAATGCCCTGCTGGAGCGCGACGGTGCCAAGACCCTGCTGTTGATCACCGAAGGCTTTGCCGACGCTCTGCTGATCGGTCAGCAACACCGGCAGGACCTGTTTGCGCTGAAGCCCACCCGGCCCCAACCTCTTTATGACCGCGCGGTTGAAGTTGTTGAGCGCATTGACCGCAATGGCATCGTTCTTAGACCCATTGATACCGACATGTTGGCGCGTGACCTTCAGACTGCGAAAGCTGAAGGCTATCAAAGTGTTGCCATTGCTTTCGTCCATGGTTACCGCCACAACGCCCATGAAGAAATTGCCGCCGATCTCGCCTGCCAGGCCGGGTTCAAACAAGTATCAGTCAGCCACAAAGTTAGCCCCCTGATGAAGCTGGTTCCACGCGGTGACACCACCGTGGCCGACGCCTATCTGTCACCAATTCTGCGCGGCTATGTGGGTGATGTTCGCGCTGCCACTGGCGCCACGCCGCTCTATTTCATGCAGTCAAATGGCGGACTGGCAGCAGCCGATAGTTTCCACGGTAAAGACGCTGTTCTGTCGGGCCCCGCGGGCGGTATTGTGGGTGCTGCCAAATCAGCCACCATTGAAGGCTTCAAGCAGGTTATCGGCTTTGATATGGGCGGCACATCCACCGACGTCAGCCATTATGCAGGGCACTATGAACGCGTGCTGGACACCGCTGTTGCAGGGGTGCGCATGACGGTACCAATGATGGATATCCACACGGTGGCAGCGGGTGGCGGCTCAGTTTGTCGCTATGAAGCAGGTCGTTTTCAGGTGGGCCCGCAATCAGCTGGTGCCCTGCCCGGCCCGGCATGTTATGGCCGCGGCGGCCCCGTTACTGTTACTGATTGCAACCTGATACTAGGCAAAATTCAGCCGCATTTATTCCCCGCTGTTTTCGGAGATACAGGCAGCGAGCCATTAGATGCCTCTGCCAGCCACCAGGGCGTACAGGCCATTGCAGACGACATTCACCGAACTACTGGAACCACAATGTCGGTCGAAAAAGTTGCCGAGGGTTTCATCGCGGTGGCGGTGGAACATATGGCGCGAGCTATCAAACGGGTGTCGGTCGAACGCGGTCATAATATCAAAGACTACGCACTGCTGACTTTCGGCGGCGCTGGTGGGCAGCATGCCTGCCTCGTGGCAGATGCGCTTGGCATTGAGCGGGTTCTGGTGCCGCCGTTTGCCGGGGTATTGTCAGCGCTAGGTATGGGACTGGCCGACCAACGCAGCCTGGCTGAGAGCGCGGTTGAAGCGCCGATCGACAATCAGGCTTCGATCAAACGAGCGATCAGCGGTGTGTCAGCGCAAGCACAGCGTTCATTGGAAAAGCAGGGAGTGCGCGCGGGTGAGCACCAAACTGAGATTGCGCTGCGTATAAAATACGCGGGCACCGACACAGCGCTCGCGGTTCCTTTCGAAGGCTTTCAGCGCCTACGTGCAGACTTTGAAGCCTTGCACCAACAGCAGTTTGGTTTCACCGAAAGCGATACAGACCTAATCGTCGAAGCGGTTGAGGCAGAAGCCATTGCCGCCATCGGTGACAATGCAATCAGCGCCGAGACATCAACGGGGGCTGCAAAGTCTTATACCGCCTCCACTGTCTTTATGGAAGGCAAGCATAATAGTGCGCGAACCATGGAGCGCAACGCCATCACGGTTGACGGTGGAGGCGTCGCGGGCCCTGCCATAATCCTTGAAAATGGCAGTACAACAGTAGTCGAGCCGGGCTGGCAAGCGACGGCCACTAACAACGGCAGCCTAGTTTTGTCGCGCACCCTAGCTCGCATTACAGCAGAAACCGACACCCAGAAAGCTGACCCTATCTTATTGGAGATATTCAATAATTTGTTTATGTCCGTGGCCGAAGAAATGGGCGCAGTGCTGGCCAAAACTGCTCACTCGGTCAACGTAAAAGAACGACTGGATTTTTCCTGTGCAGTTTTTGACGAACAAGGCAGACTGATCGCCAACGCCCCGCATATGCCAGTTCACCTGGGCAGCATGGGCGAAAGTGTCACTGCCATAATCACCGCCCGATCTGGCACGATGAAAGACGGCGACGTCTTCATGATCAACGATCCGTCTGCTGGCGGCACCCACCTGCCAGACATAACCATCGTGACACCTGTTTTCCTGAACGCGGAGAAAGGGCCTGCTTTCTATGTGGCCTCGCGCGGTCACCATGCCGACATCGGCGGCACAACTCCGGGTTCCATGCCTCCAGATTCCGTCACCCTGGAAGACGAAGGCATTTGCTTCACCAATTTCCATCTTGTGAAAGATGGCAAATTCCAAACGGCAGCGGTTCAAAAACGACTGATCAAGCACCGATACCCCGCCCGCAACCCTGCCCAAAATATTGCCGACCTGAAAGCACAGGTGGCCGCCAATGCCCGCGGATCGACGTTGGTGCAAAACCTGATTGCTTATTACTGTATAGAGACGGTCAAAGCCTATATGACCTTTGTTCGCCGCAACGCAGCTGACGCGGTGCGGGCCGTGGTGTCGAAGATTAAACCTGGGCAATGTTGCTATAAGATGGACTGCGGCGCGGAAATCGTTGTGAGCGTTCACCCCTCAATGCAAGACGGTCGGCTCACCATTGACTTCACTGGCACCAGCGCACAGATGGCCAACAATTACAACGCGCCCTACGCGGTTGTGAAAGCTGCTGTTCTATACGTTTTCCGCGTACTGGCTGGCGGCGATATTCCGCTCAATGACGGCTGCTTAGAGCCAATCGACATAATCGTGGCCCGAGGCTCGATGTTGAAACCCGGGGCGGACGCTGCAGTTGTGGCAGGCAACGTTGAGACCAGCCAAGCGATAACCAACGCTCTGTTCCTGGCAACCGGCACTATGGCGGCGGCGCAAGGAACCATGAATAATCTGACCTTCGGCAATGAGACATACCAATATTATGAAACCATCGCAGGCGGCACTGGCGCGGGCGAAGATTTCACCGGCACCGATGCCATCCAGTCGCACATGACCAACAGCCGCATGACCGATGTTGAAGTTCTGGAGTGGCGTTACCCTGTTCTGGTCAACCATTTCGGCGTTCGAGCGGGTAGTGGCGGTGACGGCCAAAAGGTGGGCGGCAATGGCATTGTCAGAGAATTTCAGTTTCTTGAGCCGATGGAAGTATCGCTGTTGGCCAACCACTATGCCAGTGGAGCACCGGGGTTAGCTGGCGGAGCGGGCGGCAAAGCAGGCAAAGCCGTTGTTATCCGAGCTGAAGGCAAGGAATTGTCGTTTAAATATGCTGACAGTACAAAAGTGAACGCAGGTGATAAAATCATCATTGAGACACCGGGCGGCGGCGGATTCGGCAAAGCTGGCTAGGTACTATGGCACGGCCTGATGGTGTGCCGCTTGACGGTTAGCAATATCCGGCTATATTTATTTACTAGACTGGTCAGTATGGTAAATAAAACCGATAGTAAACACAGTGTACGGGGGAAAATGTCAGTAAACGCCGCGACAGAAAACAAGAAACCGAGCCACGAACCAAGCGTGTTTGATATTCCCGGCGAGACTGGCATGCCCATATTCGGGCATACATTTACGATGCTGAAAGACCCTATGAGTTTCGGTGCCGATATGCGCGACAAATACGGTGACGTGTACCGGTCATACACTTTCTTCCGTCATAATATTTCCCTGCACGGGCCGGAAGCCAATGAGTTTATATTAATGGACCGCGAGAAGAATTTTTCCAGCGAGTTTGGCTGGAAACCTTACCTTGGCCGTCTGTTCCCGCGCGGCCTGATGCTCTTGGATTTCGACGAACACAAAGGCCACCGCCATATTATGGCAACCGCTTTCAAAACTGGCCCGATGAAGGGCTATCTGGAACGCCTGAACGCTGAGATGCCAAAACGAATTGCTGAATGGGGGGCGACAGGTTCATTCCAATTCTATGCGGCGATTAAAAAACTGTCGCTGGATATGGCAACCACCGTGTTCCTTGGCCTGGATCCGGACGGCGACAATTCCAAAATCAACAAAGCACTGACTGATATGGTGTCGGCCAGTATGGGCATTGTCCGTGTTCCCATCCCCGGCACCATCATGGCCCGGGGGGTTAAGGGCCGTAAATTTATGATCAATTTCCTGATGCAGGAAATTCCTAAACGGCGCGGGGTCGAACAGTCCGACATATTCAGCCAGCTTTGCAACGCAGAAGATGATGAAGGCAACAAGTTCAGCGATCAGGAGATCGTTGATCACATGATTTTCCTTTGGATGGCAGCCCGCGACACAGTGACCAGTTCAGTCACCACACTGGTGTATGAACTGGGTAAAAATAAACAGTGGCAGCAGAAAATTCGCGATGAAATCAAAGAACTGGGCCTCAATAGTGACGCGGTGCCCTACGAAAAAATAAACGACCTGATACTGACCGAATATGCCTTCAAGGAATCGCTGCGCAAAAACCCACCAGTACCGGCAACACCCCGCATGACAGTGCGAGACGTTGAATTTAAGGGTCATGTCATCCCAAAAGACACAATCGTCGGATTCAGTGCAGTTGCCACGCACCGTGACCCGGACGTTTGGCCAGAGCCCGAGAAGTTCGACCCAATGCGCTTTTCGCCGGAAGGCGGCGCCAAAACACGGCACCGCTATGCCTGGGTGCCCTTTGGCGGCGGGGCGCATATGTGCCTGGGACTACACTTTGCCTATATGCAGATGAAAGTCATTATGGCGCATCTGTTGCCGCACTATGATATCGAATTGCCAGACAACTATGAGACAACTTTCCAGATTATGCCGCTGATACGGCCAGTTGACGGCCTACCCGTCACGCTGAAGGCGCGCACGTAAATGCCAGAACAAACGTTTGACTTTATCGTTGTCGGTGGCGGTTCGGCCGGGTGTGCGCTGGCGGCTCGCCTAAGCGAAAATAATAGTTTCAAAGTGGCACTGATTGAAGCCGGGCGCAGGAACGGTGGCCTGACGGTTGATATGCCCGGCCTGATCAGCAAAATTGTACCGCCTAATCCAATGAATTGGAGTTACTGGACCGAACCGCAAAAGCAGCTGAACGATAGAAAGCTATATTGGCCGCGCGGCAAAGTTATGGGCGGCTCAAGCGCTATAAACGGCATGATCTATATTCGCGGACATGCCCGCGACTATGACGAATGGGCCCAGATTGGTTGCACTGGCTGGTCATACGACGACATTTTACCCTACTTCAAAAAATCCGAGGGGACCGACCGCCCGGATGATGCCTACCACCAAGGCGACGGCCCGCTGAAAGTAAGCCAGCGCACTTCGGTCAATCCACTCAATGAAGCTTTCCTGAAAGCAGGCGATGAAGTGGGTCTGCCCTTTACTGAAGATTTTAACGGGGAAAGCCAGGAAGGCGTCGGCTGGTATGATCAAACCATTCGCGGCGGCAGGCGACAATCTACTGCCAAAACTTATTTGGCAGAAGCGGCGGGCCGGGACAACCTGACAATTATCGCGGACACACAAGTGCAGCGTGTTCTACTAGACGGCAGGCGGGTTACCGGTGTGGAAGTGTTCAGCAAAGGTAAAACACGCACCCTGTCAGCCAGCAGGGAAGTGATCCTGTGCGGCGGTGCGATCAATAGCCCGCAACTGCTTCAACTGTCCGGTATTGGGCATTCTGACGATATCCAGGCCGTGGGTCTTGAGGTAAAGCACCAGTTGCCCGGCGTTGGCCGTAACATGCAAGACCATCTGGATATTCTGGTGTCAGCCTACCTGAAACAGCCCGTTTCACTGGTTCAGTATCAGGCCCCCCACAAAGGCATTGTGGAAATGGCCAAATGGTTCCTGAAACGCCCGGGCGTGCTGTCAGATGTTGTTTTGCCGGTTGGCGCCTTTATCAAGACAGACACCGCGCTTGAGCGACCTGATATCCAGTTTCATATTCTTTTAGGCATGTCGGACGAACCACATGGCTTTTCGAAACCCTATGAACACGGCTTTGGCATTCATGTGTGCCAGCTGCGGCCCCGCAGCACCGGCACGATCTCGCTAGCAAGCAGCAACCCGTTGGAGCCCGCCAAAATTGATCCCAACTATCTGTCCGATCCCGAAGATGCCCGAGTGCTGCGCGAAGGCATCAAGACTGCACGGCGTATGATGCGCCAACCAGCGCTCGACGATTTTGTTGACCGGGAACGTGACCCATTTGGCGGC
Organism: Sphingomonadales bacterium; assembly: GCA_011088215.1. Lineage (GTDB taxonomy): Bacteria > Pseudomonadota > Alphaproteobacteria > Sphingomonadales > Kordiimonadaceae > Kordiimonas. The sequence continues at coordinate 6,980 of JAALKD010000036.1, forward strand.
GTGGCGCTGGAAGACGACGAGGCAGTGGATGCCATTATAGCCGCACACGGTGAAACCATTTATCACCCTGTTGGTTCCTGTTCAATGGGACCGGCAGACAACACGGGCAGCGTTGTTGATCCTGAGCTAAAGGTGATTGGCCTGACGGACTTGCGGGTGGCAGATGCCTCGGTTATGCCGCGCCTTATTGGCGGCAACACTAATGCCCCGACAATTATGGTTGCGGAAAAATGCGCCGACATGATCAAGAACCGGTATGCCTCGCTTTAGCGTGCCAACTTATGTGCAAAATGCTATTGTGCCCAATTGCGCGGTAGGTTGACTTTGATCAAGGAAACAAGGTCGCCCTATTGCGAAGATAGACTATCAGCAACAATAGGGGTTCGACATGACAAAGCACAAAATGTATCTGGTTGCCGTAGACGGCAGTGAATGGGGCGAAAGGGCTGCAGCGCGAGCAGTGAGCTTGGCGGCAGAAACCGGCGCAACCGTAAAGTTGGTGACAGTTATTCCCTGGTCAGGTTACCGGCCCATATCGATTGAGGAACTTGCCAACCGGCCAATTGCCCGCGATGAAGAAGAAATGCACGCCAAGGAAGACATTCTGGCACCACTTGTAGACAAGAATAGCGATAAGGGCGTCGATATCAGCACGCATTTTGATTGGGGTGACCCAGTAGAAATTATTCGCGGCATCGCCAAGAAAGATCACGCAAATATGGTTTTTGTCGGACGGCGGGGTCGATCACGATTGAGCGACCTTATATTAGGCAGTGTTGCTAATTCTTTGGCACACTCGCTGGGCGTTCCGATTGTGCTGGTGCCGTAGCGTCCGGCTGATCCAGGTTCTGGCTATCGATTGACTCACTGTCGTGATTCTCTATGACCTCGGCGATCGCTTTTTGCAGCGCCATAGGGTCAACCGGCTTACTTTGATAGCCGTCCATGCCTGCATTGATAAATTTTTCCCTGTCACCGTCCATTGCATGGGCGGTGAGGGCCAATATAGGTGTAGATCCAACCGCACCAAACAAAGACCTTATCATGGCTGTGGCGTCGATGCCGTCCATAACCGGCATGGAAATATCCATTAGAATTATATCAAACGGCTGGCCCATCTGTACGCAGGCAACTGCCTCCTGGCCGTTACCAACAACGGTAACGCGGTGACCAAAACGCTCAAGCACGGTCCGAAACAGCATCTGATTGACCGGATTGTCCTCTGCGGCAAGAATATTCCAGCTGACATCTGCGATGATCCGCGCAGATGTTGCTGCAGCGCCGTCTTCAACATCTGTTCCCGGTCGATCTCCCTCGCCGACCCTGGCCTCTGCCGCAGGTAATTTCACAGTAAAACAAGCGCCGTGTCCGAAACTGCTGTCGACCTCGATTGTACCACCCATCAATTCAACCAGCTTGTGGCATAGAATGAGACCAAGACCCGTGTTGCCGTAATTTTTACTGCTCAGATTGCCATTTTCGGTCTTTTCGTCAAAAAGCGATGGTAGCCGATCATTGGCAATACCGATGCCTGTGTCTTTCACCGCCAACTGCAAAATTGGAACTTTCGCGCTGGCATCGTGGGAAATACTCACGCTGATTGCACCTTGATCAGTGTAACGGTATGCATTGTCCAGCAGGATGAACAGTATTTGCCGCAGTTTCTTGCTGTCTGTAGTCAACGCTTCCGGCAGCGGGTCGCTGATTTCAATTTTGCTTGAAATTTCCTTTTGCTTCCCGATCACGGTAAACAACTCTAGCACTTCGCCGGCCATAGCCTGAATATCAACACTGTCCCGATCTAGCCCCATAACCCCTTGTTCTAACAAGGTGATCGACTGAATTTCATCGACCAAATGTATGAGAGCGTTGCAGGACCGCGATAGAATATCAACATAGGACGCTTGTTGGTCAGATAGTTCGGTTTCAGCGAGCAGATCAGCAATTCCCAGCACACCGTTGACCGGCGTTCTAAGGTGGTGGTTCAGTCCGGACAGGAAATCAATGGTCTGCTTGGACGGCGGTACAGCGCCTGCTGCTTTGGTCGAGCCAGGCACCGCGCCGCTGTGATCAACTATCGAGCCGGGAATGATCTGAACCGAACATTGAGCGCTTTTGGCATCGGAGCTCAGCAACAGAGTTTGCCAGGCTTTCTCACCGTTTTTCGCTCGCACACAAACTTGACAGGTTTCCCGCCCATTGATGCAGAGTTTTATTTGATCATTCAGGCTGCTATCAGCGTCTTCACACTCATAATATTCATCCAGCCGGGCGCCACCCTTTACACTGTCGGGCAATGCGGCGGCATGCGCGAAATCTCGGTTGCTCGCAATAATGGTCCCCTTTGAATCAACTAATCCAAAAGGGAAAGGTATTTTATCTAAAGTTGTGTTTTCGGTCATAGAACCGTCGCTTGTCCGATTGCCGTGTAATAATTTACTGGTTAGTTTGGTCCAATTGTTCACTCGAACACTTCCAACAATATGTTACTTCTAATGCACAATGCACGTAAAACTTGCTAATTTAATAGTCAAAATTTGTATTAATTTGTATTTATATCAATAAATACACTAATAGGTAGAGCAAACAAAGTTATTAATAAATTTAATAGCCTATGGCTGCACCGTCCTTGCGCATTTCAGTTGCGCCCCAATAGACACCCGTCCCCAAGTCTTGCTTAATTGCCTGATAGCCACCAAACGGGCCAGTGGTAATCTCTAGCTGTGGCCGCGCCGTGCCAGTTCGTCATATACAAGCCGCGCAATACCGCTTTCCAGTTGCAGGGTACCACCGTCCTTCATGCGGCCCTGCCAGGTGGGTTCAGTTGAGCCAAGGTGGTGGAACCGCGCAGCATCTCCAGCCTCCTGCACTGTCATGCCGAAGTCCAACATATTAACAATAATTTGGACATGGCCTTGCGGTTGCATTGCGCCGCCCATCAGGCCGAAGCTCATAACCGGTTTGCCCTCTTTGGTCAGAAACGCCGGAATGATGGTATGAAATGGCCGCTTGCCCGGTGCATAAAGATTGGGATGCCCTTCCGACGGGGAAAACTGTGTGCCCCGGTTCTGAAACATGAAACCCAATCCGTCCGGCACAAGGCCAGACCCCATGCCCATGTAATTGGACTGGATCAGCGAAACCATCATACCGGTTTCGTCTGCCGTAGTCAGGTAAACCGTGTCACCGCCAACGAGCTTGGGGTCGCCGTGGTCAACGTCCTGAAGTGCAGTATCCATCTGGATCAGCCTGCGGCGCTCGGCGGCATAGTCTTTGGACAGCAGGGTGTCCAGCGGTATATCGTAAAAGCCGGGGTCCGCATAAAAACGCGCCCTGTCTTCAAACGCCAGCTTCTTGGCTTCGGCCATCACATGTAAATGGTCGGCAGAATTGTGCCCCATCGTTTGAAGATCAAATCCTTCGAGGGTGTTCAGCATCTGAAGCGCGGCAATGCCCTGCCCGTTTGGCGGTAGCTCCCAAACGTCATACCCCCTGTAATTCACCGAAACCGGTGTGATCCAATTACCTGTATGCTGTTCAAAATCTTTTTTCCTGAGCGGGCCACCGATGCGCCGGAAATAAGCCTCAATAGTATCGGCGATCTCGCCGCGGTAGAATGCCTCCCGCCCATCTCGACCAATCAGCGCCAGCGTCGCCGCCAGGTCCGGATTGCGAAACACCTGTCCTTCCACTGGGGCTGCGCCGTCCGCCAAATAAGTAGAGCGATAATTGTCTATCTCTTCGAGTATCCCCTGCTCAAAGGCTGCTGGAAAGCTCACAGCGTGTTGCTGCATGTGATTGGCAATCACCTGACTGACCGGAAAGCCCGCGCGAGCATAGTCAATTGTCGGCGCCAAATTGTCGGACATCGACAGCTTGCCGAATTTTTGGTGCAGCATAAACCAACCATCAACCGCACCGGGCGTGGAAACAGACAAACTACCATAGTCGGGAATAGCACTCTCGCCGCCAAGTCTGTCCTTCAACTGATTCCGCGTCTGGCCCAATGGCGCGCGCCCTGATGCGTTAAGACCGTGTAATTTCCCGCTCGCAGGGTCCCAAACAATAGCAAACAAATCACCGCCGATGCCACTACCGGTGGGTTCCATCAATCCAAGGGCAGCATTGGCCGCAATTGCCGCATCAACGGCGGACCCACCTTTTTTCAGGATATCTATTGCTATCTGGCTTGCCAATGGATGCGAGGTTGCAGCCATGCCCCGCCGCCCGAGTACGGGGCTGCGTGAAGCCCAGGATGCACCGGTTACTCTGTCGCCCCGGTTGTCACCGCGCAGCGCAGATGGTGGCATTGGCCCTGAACTTAATTCAGTCACAGATTGCTCTCCCGAGCGAAACGAATTCCGCTTATTTTGCTGGCAACGTCAAGGTGGCACTAAGGCCACCAAGCGTTGATGCACCCAGCTTCACATCACCGCCGTACATATCCGCAATATCGCGGACAATAGCCAAGCCAAGCCCGGTGCCCGGCACCTGTTCGTCCAGCCGCTTGCCTCTATCAAAAAGACTGTCGCGCTTGTCGGCTGGCACGCCAACACCGTCATCGCCAATCGTGATATCCATCATTGGTCGACGCAGGCCTTTTTCCTTGCGAACCACCACCACGCTAACTTTCGACGCTGCCCAGGTCGCCGCATTATCCAGCAGATTGCCCATCAGCTCGTCAAAATCTTCTTTCTCGCCGTCAAACATAATTCCGGCATCGCAGTCCACTGACATTTCCAACTTTTTGTCGCCCGCAATAACCGAAACCGCTTTCGCTAATTTGCTAATGCGCTCGCTGACCGGCAGGCCAACGCCAGTGCCCCCACCAGCAATTCGGGCGCGTTTCAGATGATGGTCAACATGAACTCTAATATCGCGCGCCTGGCGGGCAATGGTGGTGCCCTGCTCGCTATCGTCGCCGTCAACTGAGTTTTGAATAACAGAAAGTGGTGTTTTCAGCGCGTGAGCCAAGTTACCCACATGGGTGCGAGCCCGCTGCACCAACTTGTCATTCTGATCGATCAGACCATTAATCTCGTCGACCAACGGTGTCAGGTCTTGCGGCAACTTCATATCACCCGCCGCCAGTTTGGTGGTTCGCCCGGCTCGTACATCGCCCAAATCGCGCTTGATTTGGCGCAGCGGCCTGAGCCCGTAGCTAACCTGCAGAACCAGCGCAAGCGTCAAAGTAAGTAATATTACAGCGAGCGCGCTGACCAGCAACCAGTTAAAACGGTTAATGGCGGCCTGGACCTCAGCCATATTAGTGGCGATCTGATAATGGAACACCCGCTCAGCTTCGGGCAGAATAATATCATGCTCAGCCAGCCGCAGCTGCTGGCCGTCCGGTCCAGCGGCAATGCTGTACCGCAGAGAAAAAGACCGCTGTTCGTGTTGTGGGTCAAACGCGAAATCCCACAGCGAGCGCGAGCGCAGCGGTGCCATCCCGTCGGCTGACACCTGCCAGTACCAACCCGAATAAGGCGCAACAAAGCGCTGGTCAGCCAATGTTTGATTGAATCGAAATTCGCCTTCCGGCGATACTTCACTAATGCCAACCAGCGTGTCCAGCAACAACTCCAGTCGTTTGTCCACGTCGGTCAGAACATAACTGCGAAAAGCAAACGACAGTACAAATCCACCGACAACAAGCGCAACAAATGACCAGACAACCGCCGAAATTACCAGCCTGCCCGTCAGCGACCCAATAAAACGTGCAACTTTGCCAGGCTCATGGTCAGTTGACGCCGACGTGTCGGCTACCGCGCTGTTTTCGGGTGGGTTCACTCGCTATCGCCCTCCCACTCGATACGGTAACCAAGGCCGCGCACGGTCTGGATTATCGCCACCGCCAGCTTCTTGCGAATGCGGTTAACGAACACCTCAATGGTGTTGCTATCTTTGTCGAAATCTTGGTCATAGATATGTTCTGTCAGCTCGGTGCGCGAGATCACTTTGCCCTCGTGATGCATCAGATATGACAGAAGCTTAAACTCCTGTGCGGTTAGTTTAATCGCACTGCCGTCCACGGTTACCTTGCTGTTACGGGTGTCAAGGCGCACGGGGCCCACTTCCAACACGGGGGACGTTTGGCCGGCAGACCGACGAATAAGAGCGCGCAGCCGCGCCAACAATTCTCCCACAATGAAGGGCTTCGCCAGATAGTCATCAGCGCCCGCATCCAATCCTTCAACCTTGTCGGTCCAGCTATCGCGCGCAGTTAGTATCATCACCGGCATTTTTTTACCGTCAACCCGCCATTTTTTCAAAACGCTGGCACCGTCCATAACCGGCAAGCCCAGATCAAGAATAACAGCGTCGTAAGGTTCGGTGTCACCCAAAAAATGGCCTTCTTCACCGTCATGGGCAATATCGTATGTATAACCCGCATCTTTCAAATTATCGGCGATTTGTCCGGCCAGTGTTACATCGTCTTCTACAATCAAAATTCTCATAGTGCCCCTCAAGCTCGCTGTTTCGTTTTTTATTTACTGGTGGATCCCTAGCGTCGGCTGACGATGCTGCCGTTTTTGGCGTTTACAACCACAACCATCACGCGGCCATTTTTCGGGCGCACACGCAAGTCATATTGCCAGCCTCGGTTGGTGCGGCGCAGCTTCTGGCCAACAACTTTGCCGTCCACTTGACTTTCGACAATTCGTTTAATTGCCGAATAGGGCAATATGTCACCGCGCCTTAAGGCTTCACGCGCATCGTCATGCTCGTCCATTACCGCGTTAGCAGCAGGCGCAAAAACTGTGCTGTCGGCGCCCGGCAAGGTGGCGACGCAGGTAACCAAGAACAAAATCGCTAAAATATGTTTCATGGGTTATACTTTCGCAAAATGGGGCTGAACAATCGATGAACCAATATGATGACGGACTATCGCGTCCAATCAAGGAAATAATGGTATCATCAACCGCTACAAACCAACAGAACCGCGCGGGCAGCCCGTGCAATAGCCACCGAAATCAAGGGGTCTGCAATGAAATCGATAATTCTTCCGCTAACGCGAGCCAACGACGTCGATACTTTATCTGCGGCGGCAGCCAATCTGGCCAAACGTTTTGAAGCAACGCTGACCGGGCTTTTCATCCGTCGTGATCCCAAACACGCGGTTCCACTGTTAGGTGAAGGCCTGACCGCAGAAATGATACAGGACATGTGCGATGCCACCGAGCGCGAGGGCCTTAACTATGCAGCAGCTGCGGAAGCAACTTTCAACGCAGCTGTAACGAATCAAGGTATTGCTGTTCACGCGGTTGGAACATCCAGTGACAATGATAAGTCTGCCAGGGCTATCTGGCGCGTACTGGTTGGTGATGTGGATGACCATGTTGGTCGGTGTGCACGAACCGCAGATTTTGCTGTGTGTGAGCGACCTCAAGGCAAAAACTCAGCTCAGTCTGAGATTTTTGATGACCTCGTGTTCCGTTCCGGTCGATCGGTATTGATGTTACCCGAAACATACACCGGCCCGATGTTGGACAATTTGCTGGTGGCTTGGAATGGCCGAGCAGAATGCGCCCGGGCTGTTGGCGGCGCGCTGCCTGTGCTGAAAAAGGCGGCGAAAGTCAGCATTCTCCAGGTGGGGGATTTAGGCGAAGACCGTCCCACGCTGGATGACATCGGATTTTACATGGAAACGCACGGAGTCGCCGCGGACCATATCCAGATGCCCAAAGGCAACAATTCGGTCGGCGCAACTGTACTGGAAGCTGCTCAAACCTGCGGGGCAGATTCAATTGTCATCGGGGCATTTTCAACGGCACGCTGGCGCGAATTGATACTGGGCGGTGTTACCAAACACCTGATCGAACACAGCCAATTGCCTATTTACATGAGTCACTGACTATACTGTGATGGTACCTATCTACACTCGGCCCTTGTTATTGGTCCCATAACGCCGATACTATCAGTCCTAACTGTCGCAGGGGGGCGATCGGGAGCAGGAAGTGGCCAAATCACTCAGAATATTGCATGTTTTTCCGTCCTTCGAATTGGGCGGTTCGCAGCGGCGTATGACTACCTATCTAAATGCCAGTAACGCGCCGCACAATCATCTGATTTACGCGATGGATGACTGTTATGACGCCGCCGAACTGAGCGATCATTTTCGCGGCGCGCGCATACCGCCTGACCTTATTCCCAAGAACAACCTGGTCGGCGCGCTGCGCGGATGCCGCAAAGCCCTGCAGCAAATTCAGCCCGACCTGCTTGTTACCTATAATTGGGGCAGCATCGAATGGGCCATGTCCAACCGGTTGCCCAAACGCTGCCCAACCGTTCATATTCAGGACGGCTTCGGAGAAGATGAGCGCGGCGAAGAGATACGGTCACGGCGGCTTTTGCGAAAGCTGGTTTACCCGCGTTGCAGCCGGGTGATTGTGCCATCCAACCAATTAGCTACTCTTGCGCGAAGCAGTTGGGGCGTGCCGGAAAAACGACTGTCATATGTGCCCAACGGTATTGACACCAGCCTGTTTGATCGCGCGGCAGACCCGGAGATTTTGACCCGGTATGGCTTGGCCTCTGGCAGCCCGATCATTGGCACGGTCGCGCGGCTCAACCCAGAGAAAAACATTGGCCGCCTGATCGAAGCCTTCAGCCAGATTGAAAATAAACATACTGAAGCCCGCTTGGTGATCGTCGGCGACGGTGTCGGCATGGCAGCGTTGAAAATGCTGGCGGAACGCATTTGCATGCCCGATCGAGTTATCTTCACCGGCACCCTTAATGAACCGCAAAAAATTGTGACGGCCTTCGATATTTTTGCCCTTTCGTCGGATACTGAACAAATGCCGATCTCGGTACTGGAAGCAATGGCAGCCGGAAAGCCGATTGCCAGCACAGACGTGGGCGACACGGCCACCATGGTTGCTGAGGAAAATCGCCGTTTCATTGATGGGCGCGAAGCCGGGGAGTTAGCAACAAACCTGGATACATTGCTGTCAGACCCTGCACTAGCGAAGTCTTTGGGAGCGGCCAACCAGAAGCTGGTGCGGAAGCGCTACAGCTTGGATACTATGGTTGAGAGCTACGACCGGCTTTTTGTCGAAGCCGCCGGGTAACTCCACCCTCAAGTTATTCCGCAGCAGCGGGAACAGCTATACGTCCCAGCACAACCTCGTTGCCTGGTTCAGGCCGCCTCGGCACATTCAGAGACAGTAGTAGAGAAATGAAGGCCATGCCTGCACCCGCTACAAACACATATGACGGCGAGTGGATCCACAGGAAGGCACCGAACGCCCACGGAATGACAACTGCCGCGATATGATTGATCGAGAAACTAACGCTTGATGTTGCGGCAATGTCTTTGCCGTCAGCGATTTTTTGCAAATAGCTTTTTTGAGCGATAGCGAAGGAGAAAAATATATGGTCCACCACATATAGAGCAGCTGCGATAGCCGCACTTTCCACAAAGGCATAACTGCCAAAAACAACAATCAACCCGACATATTCAATGATCAGTATTCTTCGTTCACCGAAGCGCGTGATATATGAGCCCAGCTTTGGCGATACCAAACTTGTTACAACATGATTGGCCAGATAGAGAGCGACAACGGTTGAAGCTGCAAAACCAAATTTTTCGACCAATAGAAACCCGGCAAAGACCACAAATATCTGCCGGCGAGCGCCGCCCATGAAGGTTAGCGCATAGTATAGCCAATAGCGTTTCCGCAGAATCATGGTTTTATGCTGTGGCTCGTGCCCATCAATGCGCGGAAATGCCATCCAGATGAATAACGCGAGCAATATGGTCACCAGACCTGCAACCGCATAGAGCCAGGCGAAGGCCACATCGAAGCCTTCCAGCATAAGCCAAAGCAAACCGTATGCGATGATAGCGGCAATTGATTTTGCAGACAGCTGCCAACCCATTACCCTTGGTGCCCGTTCTTTTGGCAACCATTGCAGCGACAGCGACATTTGTAGGGTTTCATAATAGTGAAAGCCAATAGACATCAACACCGTAGTGAAATAGAGGCCGTATTCACTGGGCAACAATCCGGTTATCGCAACTCCAAATCCCAGCAACGCCAACGACAGAACGACCAGCACCTGCTCGCGCATCAACAACAACAAAAACACAGCTGTAAAAGCCAGAAAGCCCGGAATTTCGCGCAGGCTTTGCAGAATGCCTATTTCACGGCCGGTAAAGCTTGCCACTTCGATGGTAAAATTATTCAACAGTGCCATCCAGATGGCGAAACTGAATGGCCCGGCAGCTGCGATCAGGATCAAGCAGACCTCTGGGTTCTGCCAGCTTTTCAGTTTCTTGGATGGATCAGACATAATGGTACAGCTCTGCTTGCATGGGTGAAGGCTGTACCTTAGCGACTGATCGGGAAACTACCAGTGGGTTTTACCGCAATGCAGCCATGCAAGCGACAGTGTTAACCGAAGTCCGGCTCACGTTTTTGTAAAAAGGCCATTACGGCCTCCACCAGTTCCGGCGATTGCAGGCGCTCGCCAAACAACTCGCTTTCCTTCAGCATACGGGCTGAAATGATATCTAAGTCACCGCGCATCAGTTGTTTGGTTTGGCGAAGCGATTCCGGTGCCTTTTTCGACAATGCCACGGCGGCTTTACGGGCGGCTGCAGCCAAATCACCCGCTGGAAATACCTTTGACGCAATACCCATTGCATCGGCTTCCGCTGCGTGCACGCGCTCGCCCAGCATGAATATTTCGGCGGCCTTAGCCTGCCCAATGCGCGCGGGCAATAATAGCGACGATGACGCTTCCGGCACCAAGGCCAGATCAACAAACGGCGCCTGCAATTGTGCACTTTCAGACATGTAAACAATATCGCAGTGCAGTAGCATGGTAAAACCAACACCGACGGCGACGCCGTTCACTGCGGCCACCAACGGTTTGCGGGCAAGTACCAGCTCACGCAGAAACCGGGCGACACCGGTTTCAGGTCCGCGCGGCGGGTTATCACGGAAATCGATCAAATCGTTGCCTGCGGTGAAAGCATCTCCGTTCGCGTTAAACAGAATCACCCGGATATCGTCATTTTTGTTGGCGTCCTCCATAGCATCTGCCATCGCACTGTACATGGCCGCAGTTATGGCGTTCTTTTTTTCAGGACGATTGAAAGTGATGGTCAATATCCGGTCTTGTACGCTGGTCAAAATATCTGTGGTCATGCGCTTGTCCTTTCAAAGGGAGTATCTTGATTTGTTTGATGCTTTAATTTTGTGGCGTCGGGTTTTGCTCGGGAATATACCTCATCAGCGGCATCAATCATCGCCTCACAAGCCCGGGCAAATATCTCGACGTGGTCATCACTGCCAATTTTTTCCAGCATGGCCGCATTCGCAGCTCTGACCAGAGGCTCGGCTTTGGACAGTATTTGTCTGCCGGTTTTGGTGAGTGACAACTGAATAATTCGTCGGTCGCTCTTCGAGCGTTGGCGTGTAACGAACTGCTTTTGTTCCATCCGGTCAATCAGGCCGGAAGCTGACGTTATAGTCAGGCCGACCGCCTGCGCCAAGTCGCCCATAGTCGCATTGTCGGCACGCTTCAAATACAGCAGCACCGCACTCTGAGACGTGGAAATACCCAACTCGTCGCCCAGCATTTTACCCGAGGCGCGAAACAGCGCCTGATGGGTTCGGTGCAACAAATGGAACAGTTTTGGACTTGAATGCTGGCTCATACACAACCGCTATAGTTTTTTATTTCGTATACGAAGTATATCAAACCACGCAGTCGTCAAGCAAATGAGCATAAATTATTTTCGAGACGCCGGGTGGCTCTCACAAACAAGCTGCCACAGGTCCTGGCCGCTGGCGTGGTATTTGGCTTCAAACGGCGTCAACGGCGGGTCGGGAAATATCCGATTGATCGAGGCCTCGGTCCCGGCAATATCAAGGACGATCTGAAATTCCGCCAAATATATGCGCCAATTGGAACGCACCTCGAACCGACCACCCAGCTTTATCAGGTCCCGGAAAACTGGCGCGCCGTGCCAACGGCGCCCCAAGTGCCCGGGCTTCGGCCAGGGATTGGGGTACAAGATATAATGCCGATCAAATATGAGACCGGACGTGACCAACAATGGGTACAAATCATTCAGATCAGCACGCAGCAAAAATAGATTTTCATGGCCGTTGTGGCCAGCCCCACGCTCAAGCCGGTGGGCTGACTTATCAACACCGATAACCAGATGGTCAGGAAAAGCATCTGCCAAGTTGCGACTGCTATCGCCCACGCCGCAGCAGGCGTCCATAATCAATGGATTTTTGCGATCGCCGATCCAATGCAGCATATGGGCAAAAGCATCTTTGGTGTGCCTCGCAGCGGGCTTTAAATGCTCAGCATTCAAATGGCGCAGTACAATTTCCGGCAGGCGTGGATGCGGCCCTGCCTGACTAGATGTAACAGCGCGAGAAAGAGAATTGCTCATCAGATGACAGCGCTAGTTCAAAGCACATAACAATATATGGCGACGAAATGGCAGGCACTGCCCGCGACCACAAACAGGTGCCAGACCACATGCATATAAGGCCATTTCTTCATGGCATAAAAAGCCGCACCAATGGTGTAAGCTAACCCGCCCGCGATGATCCAATTGATCGCTACCTGCGGCAATGCTTCAGACAGCGGCACAATCATCAAAACGCCCGCCCAACCCATGGCCAAATACATGGCCAGCGACAAAATGTTAAAGCGCTTGCCCGTTTTGCTGAGGAACGCGCGGAGTTTGAAACCAATTCCAAGCACAGCAGCACCCCACGCGCCAACCATAACCCAAACACCTGTGGTTGCCGGCAGGCTGATCAGAGCAAACGGCGCATAAGACCCGGCTATTTTCAGATAAATAGCCGAATGGTCCAGCATTTTGAGAAAACCAGCGGCCTTGGTGGCGAACAGGCTGTGATAGAGCGTTGAACTGGCGAACATGGCGATCATCGCTCCGCCGTATAGCGAAACGGCAACCACGCCGCCAACGCCACTGTTCACCTTGATCAACAGCAAAACCAGGCACACAATCGCGCCAACCGCAGCGATACCATGGGTAGCCGCATGAAGTATTTCTTCACGCAAGCTGTAGGGATGATCCGTCGCTGGTGTCATATAGTTATGGCTCGCTTTTCCTGCACGTCGCAAAAAACCTACTGGTTCAATGCTCACACCATTATAAAACCGGCGCCCGCAATTCGAAAGCCACAATATTTTGATCAGGACACACATACAGTCATACGGCGCATCGCAAGTTCATCCCTTTGACCTTGCGATCAGTCCCTTGAAAGCAGTAGGTTTCATCTGAAATCTTTTTACCTGTTTTTAATCCTGATGATTTTGGGGAGAAATCTGATGAAAAACCTAATCCGAATGCCAGCGTTGGCACTAGCTCTTGCGTTGCCGCTTACGGCCTGCAGCGAAACCGCGACTAAAAGCGGCACAGCTGCCACTACCGAGCAAGCCGCAACAAAATATTCAGCGGAAACATTTTTCAACACCACCAGTTTCGGCATCGCCAACGGCGCAGGTCACGCCTTTTCACCCAGCGGCGACAAGGTGTTGATCACCAGCGACGAAAGCGGCATTTTTAATGCGTTTGCTGTTGATATTGCCTCCGGCGACCGCATGCAGCTAACCAACTCAACTACCAGCGCCACCATTGCTGTCAGCTACTTCCCAGGCGACGAACGCATTCTTTATACCGCAGACGGCGGCGGCGACGAGTTGAACCACGTGTGGGTGCGCGAAACTGACGGTTCCGCAACAGACCTGACTGCAACAGATAAAACCAAGGCCGCATTTGTGGGTTGGTCGAGCGACAAAAGCGAATTTTACCTGTCAACCAACGAGCGCGACGCCAAGGCATTCGATCTTTATGCCTATAAAACAGATGGCTATGACAGAAGAATGGTTTTTGAAAACGCAGATGCGATGCAGCTAACCGCGGTTAGCGGCGATGACCGCTATTTAGCCATGGTAAAACCGCGCACCTCAGCAGATAGCGATGTTTATGTTGCTAATATTGCCTCGGGCGGTCCACCAGCACTAGTTACCGAGCATGAAGGCAATATCGCCTACAGCACATATGGCTTCTCGGCGGGCGGCAAGCTTATCCTGTCAACCAATGAGGCGAGCGAGTTTGCCGAGGCTTGGGCCTACGATATGAAAACCGGTGAAAAGAAGCCTTATGTAACCGCTGACTGGAATGTGTCCGGTATTGGCTACTCCAACACCGGCCGTTACCGGGTTGAAAGCATCAACGCTGACGCCGAGACCAAGATCACCATTATGGACGGCCAGACCATGGCGCCCGTTACCCTGCCCGATCTTCCTGCTGGCAATGTCATTAACGTTCGGTTTTCCGCCGACGACGGTAAAATCGCATTCCTGCTGAACGGCGACTCCACCCCCAGCGATCTGTATGTGG
>JAALKD010000036.1:21396-34863 GCA_011088215.1 Sphingomonadales bacterium
GCCGGTACGGCAAAACGTCTGACGACGGCGCTGAACCCGGCTATTGACCAAGGCAAGCTGGTCGAGGCAACGGTGGTGCGCTACCCCAGTTTCGACGGTACGCTAATTCCGTCGATTCTTTACAAACCAAAAGGCGCTTCTGTCGACAATAAAGCCCCTGCTCTTGTACTGGTTCACGGCGGTCCAGGCGGCCAAACCCGGCGCGGATATCGTGCCTTCGTTCAGCACCTTGTAAACCATGGCTATTCGGTTCTTGGGGCCAACAACCGTGGCTCGTCGGGCTACGGCAAAACATTCTTCCATATGGACGACAAGGCCCACGGTGAAGGTGACCTGCAAGACATAGTGCGTGGACGCGCTTATCTGGAAAGCCTTGATTGGGTCGACGGTGACCGGGTCGGCATCATCGGTGGTTCCTATGGTGGTTTCATGGTGGCTGCAGCGCTGGCGTTTGAGCCTGAGGCCTTTGATGTTGGCGTTAACATTTTCGGCGTCACTAACTGGGTTCGCACGCTCAAGTCCATTCCGCCTTGGTGGGAAAGCTTCCGCGAAGCGCTTTACGACGAAATGGGTGACCCTGCGACGGATGAAGAACGTCATCGCCGCATATCACCTTTGTTCCATGCCCATAATATCGTCAAACCCATGCTCGTTGTGCAAGGCGCAAATGACCCACGTGTCCTGCCGGTGGAAAGTGACGAAATTGTCGCTGCCGTCAAGGCCAACGGTGTACCGGTGGAATATATTCTGTTCCCCGGTGAAGGGCACGGCTTCAGGGTGAAAGCCAACCGCATTAAGGCGTCAGACGCTTACGTGAAGTTCCTTGACACCTATCTGCGCGGCGACGGCAGCAGCGATTGAAACTGAAGGGAAAACAAAGACATGGGGCAATTAGCAAAAAGCTTAATTTTGGCAGCATCTATGGTGGTTGCCTCCTGTTCTGAAACAGACGGCGGCGCGCCTGAGGGCGCGACGAAGTCAGCTGAAATATTGTGGGATAAGTACGGTGTACCGCATATTTATGCCGACAGTGCCATTGCCGCAGACTACGCCTTTGGCCGAGCACAAATGGAGAATCACACCAATCTTCTACTAAAGCTTTACGGCACCTCGCGCGGGCGCGCCGCGGAATATTGGGGTGAAAGCAATCTGGCTTCTGACATTTTGGTTCACCGTTTAGGCTTGCCGCAGCGCGCCGATGCCCTGTTAGAAGCTCAAGGGTCGGATTATGCCGCCCGGTTAAGCGCTTTCGCTCAGGGGATGAATGACTGGGTCAGCGAAAACCCGGCTGCGGTCAATGATGATATGAAAGTCGTTCTGCCGCTCAGCGCACAGGATATCCTGCGCCAGATGCAATATAGCATTCACGTCACTTTCGTGGCTGGCGGCGCACAGCAAATCGCGCAGGGCTGGCAGGCCCAAGCCGAAAAACCTGATGAAAAACCGGGCTCCAATGCCTGGGCTATAGCGCCGTCGCGCTCCGCAAGCGGCAACGCCATGCTATTGATGAACCCGCACCTGCCTTGGCGTGATCAATTTCTGTTTTTCGAAGCCCACATCACCGCGCCTGAATATGACGCATACGGTGTATCATTGATCGGCATGCCCAATCTGGTAATTGCTTTCAATAAAGATTTGGGCTGGACCCACACGGTTAACACCTATGACGGTGCTGACATGTATGAGCTAACGTTGGCAGGCGTCGGTTACCAGTTCGACGGAGAAACGGTGCCCTTCGAGGAAAGCAGTGTCACCCTCAAGGTCAAGGCAGCAGACGGCACTCTGTCCGACCATAGCATAGCCCTAAAGCGGTCAGTGCACGGCCCGGTGATTTCCGAAAAAGGTGGCAAAGCGTTGGCCCTGCGCGTCGCAGGCCTTGAAGAACCGGGCCATAACCGTATGTTCGAGCAATATTGGAGGCTGGGCAGCGCCGCCAACGTGGACGAGTTTGAAGCCGCCCTTGCCATGCACCAAGTACCGATGTTTAACGCAGTTTATGCTGACCGGCACGGCGATATTTTCTATGCTTTCAATGCCCTTCAACCGGTTCGCAAAACCGGCGATGTCGCGTTTTGGGCCGGCATCGTAGACGGCACCAAGTCTGACTTACTGTGGCAGGGCTACCGCGCTTATGATGAGCTACCGCGCTTCCGCAACCCATCGTCCGGTTTTGTACAGAATGCCAATGATGCGCCGTGGAGCAGCACATTCCCAATGGCGTTAAAGCCCGAGGATTTCCCTGCAGACACCGCACCGCTATTTATGCCGTTCCGCCCACAAAACTCAGCCTCTATGTTGGTCAACGACACGTCGGTAAGCTGGGACGAGTTGATGCAATACCGCCAGTCCACTCGGGCGGTATTTGCCGACCGGATTATGGATGACCTGCAAGCGGCAACCGCGTCATCGGATGACGCCGCAATACAAGAAGCCATGGCTGTATTGAACGCTTGGGACAGGCAAACCCTTCCGGACAGCCGCGGCGCCATATTGTTCCTAAATTGGGTTCAGCAAGTTGGCATTGGCAGTATTTACACCGAAACGTTTTTCTCGGAAAAATGGTCACTGGACAAACCGCTTAGCACGCCGGACGGCATCGCCGACACCGCTGGCGCTGCTTCCGCACTATCTCGCGCAGCAGCTGCTGTGAAGCAAACATACGGCGCGCTGGACGTACCCTGGGGCCAAGTCGTGCGTACCAGGCACGCAGGGCAAGACCATCCCGCAAGCGTGGGCCCCGGCGTCATGGGTGCCTTCAGGGTTGCTTTTCTCGGTAGAGCGGACGCAAACGGCACAATACCTGTGCTGGGCGGCAACAGCTTTGTTGCAGCCGTTGAGTTCGGTGACAAAATCCAGGCGCAAGGCATCCTCGAGACCGGCAACACAACCGAAGCACGCACCGCCCATTACGGCAATCAATTACCGCTCCATGCAAAGGGTGAGTTTCGGGACCTATTGTTTTACCGCGAAGACGTAGAAGCGGGCAGCAAGCGCCGGGAAACCGTTACATTGCCTGAGTAATCGGCGCCCACCGCACGGCAAAAACCAGTTTTCGTACTGGTTTTTCGACCTTCTATGGGAAAATTAACCTCCATTAAGCAGGTTTTTGCGCAACACTGAGCAACTCACCACAACGAGGAGCCAGTCCATGACACTTCAAACGATCACCCGCTCAATGCAGGTATCTGCCCTTTTGTTGTTTCTGCTCGGCATTTATATGGCGTTCTATATGTCGACTGTACAAAGCCCGATTTTATGGCCTGCGTACGGCGAGTATGCGAGAAGCCTGGAAACAATGAATGCGGACGCCGCCAGCGCACCGCCAACCGCCGCCCAGGTCGCAGACGTACTAACTAAGTTCGGCACGTATGAGGCCCACAGTCAAAGCCGTGGTGACGCCCGATACGGCCACGCCCATGCCAATCTTGAAGCCTTGTGGATGTTTGCCGCGGCGCTTGCACTCGCGCGGCTTACTATACCCTTGTGGCTAGCTGGCACTTGCGGGTTTGCCTTCATAATCGGCGCATGGACCCATGCAGGCTTTTTCATTCTGCGACAGCTAGGCGTGCCCGGCTTAACGCCGTTCATGCAACTGGAGCTGGCCGAAAAAATCCTGTTGCTGGCAATTGTATCGATGCTGACAGCTGTTATCTGGGATTGGATCACTCAAAGACAGAGGGAGAACCAGATATAACAGCAAACTAATTCAAATAGTGGTCGGGCAGTGGGAACTCCTCGGTTTCGCCCATCCAGAACACATTAATGATCCACCAGCGGTTGCCGTCATTTAGCAACTGAATGCTGTTGATGCCGCGCGCAAAGGGTTCTTTGTCAGCCAATGTGCGCTTCGAATCGTAGGTGCTGAATATATGGGTTATCACACCGTATTGCTCGGTCTTGCGGCCGATTTCCCGTTCGTGAAAGCCATTCGCCACCAAAAACGCGCCAGATCGTTCGATGTATTCGTCAGGGGTCAGCACCTGAAGTCCAACGACACCATCCTGGCCTTTGCCCGACGGGATTAAATGAGCACCGGGTTTGAACAAATAGCGAAACAAATCCCAGTCGCGCTCAACGCCCTTGTCACCCGAAATAACGCTGTAAAGCGTATGGATAGTGGTATCCAGCGTTGCAACTTTATCACCGTATTTTTCGTCAGATGCTTGCAAGCCAAAGCTGACAGATAAAATCACAACTGCGAGACAAAAATATTTCATGGTTCCCTCCCCTGATTATTCCAACTGAACCTTATCTCGTAATAAGCTAATTATCACCCTAAACTATCGTGCAGCGGACTGGCTAAGTTTTCTCTCCGAGGCCGGTGGACGACGCACCAGTTTCCGTGAATTTGTTTTCAGTTTGTTAACTTCGGACAAGTAAGTTATTTATCGGATTTGGGGCCGGGTAGCAGGACAAGATGTACAGGCCATATGCCAGCGCAAAAAATTCTTAAATCAAACAAAAAAATGGCTGTTGTCGCGGGCGGTGTTTGCGCGGCTACATCGATCTGCGGTTACGTTGGCATCAGCAACCTTTTGATGACGCCCGTGGAACATTTTACCGTGCCAGCATTAGCTATTGTGTCGGCTTTATTGTGCCTTGGTTATATTTGGCTGCCGCGCCACCACGGCAAATTGCTGGGCAATATATATATTGTTTCCAGCGGTCTATTCTTGCTGTCTGGACAGTTTGAAGCAGCTTTCACCAAAGGTAACAACTTCGACTTTTACCAAATATGGATACCAGCATTTTATTTGATGCTAACCTTCAGTGATGCCAAAGGACCGCGCTACAGATGGATGTTCGCATTCTTCGGCACTTCCCTTGTTACAACGGCGCTGGGCTTTCTGTTTGGATCGGCTAGCCCCGCAGAAATTGGTGGTTTATTGCTGCTCAATAGCTTGATTGGGCAAGTCGTGGTCATTGCGGTTTTTAGCCTACTCGGTGAAACGCTGCGAAAAGCGGGAGCGCAAGCAGCCGAGGCCAAAACACTTGCCCTGTCCACCGAACGATTGACTGCTGCGGCTGAGATGGCGCATGTAGCCAGATTGGAAGCCGAGCAAGCAAGCGCCTCTAAATCGGCCTTTGTTGCTAACATGAGCCACGAACTGCGTACGCCACTCAACGCCATCATTGGCTTTTCCGATATTCTGTCTAATCCCGATTTGGCGGCAATGAACCAAAAAAAATTCGTCGAGTATGCGAAAGACATTAATGACAGTGGTCATCACTTGCTTAGCCTAGTGAACGACATTCTTGATGTGGCCAAGATCGAGGCTGGCAAAATGGAATTGGCCGAAGAAAATGTCAACCTGATGGACATGATAACTTCGTCCAAGTCTCTCGTTGGCCCACCAAAAGTGTTTGCACAGCGAAACATCCAGATTGAGGGCGTTTCAACAGATCACTTTCTACTGGCTGATCCGCGTATGATCGTTCAGGTCATTACCAATATCCTGTCCAATGCCCGCAAGTTCACCAAGACTACAGGCCGGATTAGCTTCGAGAGCATTTTGCTGGAAAATGGCAAGTTGCAACTTTCAATTATCGATGACGGTTTTGGCATCCACGATGACGTGCTTGCATTGATCAAACAACCCTTTGTCCAAGGGGAAGACGTCTATTCAAAGAGAAACAGTGGCACTGGATTAGGGCTGCACCTCGTCAACCTTATGATGGAGCTGCACGGCGGCAGTTGTGATATCTCAAGTCAAGTTGGCCAAGGCACAATGGTAACGCTTACTTTCCCGCCAGAGCGCGTGATTTGCGTCGCCGAAATGATGCCGGAAAAATACGCAACGGCGTAACCGACATAACTGTTATCGACAACCCCAATACAGAAAAAAGCCGGCCCACACAGGACCGGCTTTTGGATTGGTAGCGAAGGAGGGACTTGAACCCCCGACACCCGGATTATGATTCCGGTGCTCTAACCAACTGAGCTACTTCGCCGCGATAAAATCCATAAAATATCTGTAGAATTTATACGGAATGTTAGCAAAATGCTTTCGGCGCGTTTGCGACTTCTCGAGCAACTCAAAACTGCTGCACAGCCGCCAAAAGCCGGGCCGGTATATAAGAGCACCGAGCTGCCGTCAAGACGCTTTTTCTTCTGGCCATCCACTCAAAATTAGCCACACGTGGCAGCCTGCACACCATAAAACTTGACGACCGCGCCCCGCGCGCCCACATTTAATGGACAGCTTCGATGCAAATGGCATCCAAGAACAAAAAAAGCACCGGCTGGCGCAAGTGCTGAATAAAGCTGAACACACACAAAAACGCTCGCTGTTTTCCAGCGAGACATTGGGAGGGTTACATGAAAAATAGACTATTAAAACTGGCGTTATCCGCCAGCTTAACCGCTATTGCATTCGCACAGGGTGCATCAGCGGAAACAAGATTGGTCAAACAGGGCGCAATTTCAAAGGACCATATCGCATTTACCTACGGCGGCGACATTTGGGTCGCGGACCGCGACGGCAACAATCCCAGGCAGCTAACCACGCGCCGGGCGCCTGAAATGATGCCGCAATTTTCGCCGGACGGCAAAACAATCGCCTTTTCCGCAACCTATGACGGCAACACCGATATATACACCATTCCGGTTTCCGGTGGACAACCCAAACGGCTGACATGGCACCCTGGGGCAGACATTGTGGAGGGTTTCACACCGCACGGTACCAACATATTGTTTACCTCGCGCCGCGAAATGACCAGCGGCCGTAGCGCGCAAGCCTGGCATGTGAGCGCTGACGGCGGTTTTCCCAGTAAAATAATGGACGCCGTAATGCAAAGCGGTGTTTGGGACAGCAAAGGCGAGCGCCTAGCCTACCAACCATATAATACAGCCCACCGTGGCTCCAGCGCCTGGCGCAACCACCGGGGCGGATCAACGCCGCCCATATGGGTTTTGACATACGGCACCGGCGAATGGGAAGAAATTCCGCATGTTCGCGCGTCTGACACCAATCCCATGTGGATCGGCGACGATGTCTATTTCCTGTCAGACAGGTCGGGCATGAAAAATGTCTGGAAATATGACACCGGCAACAAATCGGTGACCATGGTAACCGATCAAAAAGACTGGGATATTTCATGGGCACGGGCCAACGGCACTGACATATTGATCACCACAACTGCGGGTGACATGGCAGTAGTAGACACCCGGCGCGGACGCACCCGGGCTGTTAACGTAACACTGGCCCCTGACCTGCCAGAAGCGCGGCCCCAATGGAAAGACGCAATGCGCAACCTGACTGCAGGCGGCCTTTCCCCCACTGGCAAGCGGGCGATCGTCACGGCGCGCGGCGACGTTTATACCGTACCACTCAAAGACGGCAGCACCCGCAATCTGACACGCAGTGCCGGGGTAAGAGAATCTTCAGGCCTATGGTCCCCCAAGGGTGATGAAATCGCCTATATCAGCGACAAGGGCGGCAAGCATTCGCTTATTGTTACCGATCAAAGCGGCGCGGTGAAACGCAGTTTCGCCCTCGGCGACGATGATTATGCTCTGGTTGACTGGTCTGGAAACGGCGAAAAGATCCTATATTCTGACAACCACTTGGGTGTTTGGTCGATGGATGCCACGTCGGGTGACACCAGTAAAATATACACCGACAACCGACGTTCAGGCGTCAACGTCAGTTTGTCATCAGACGGTAAATGGCTTGCCTACACCAAAGCCCGCAGAAATTATTTCAACGATATCTATCTCTATAGTTTCGAGAACGACAGCCACACTCAAATCACAGACGGCATGAGCCACGCTGCATCACCGGCCTTCAGCCCGGACGGCAACTACCTGTATTTTGCGGCCAGCACCAACGCCGGACCAACCTCGGTTGGCCTGGACATGTCAACCCAGGAACGTCCCATTCGCTTCGGACTTTATGCCGCCGTATTGGCTGCCGACGGCAAATCGCCATTGTTGCCAAAGCCCGGCGATGAAGAAGCCAAATCAGATGAAAAAGCCGATGATTCTGGGGATTCTGACGAGAAACCCGAGAAAAAAGATGGTGACGATGCCAAGAAAGAAGACAATACAATCACTGTCGACCTGGACGGCCTGACAGACCGCATTGTCGCACTGCCGGTTGCCGAACGCTCATACAGTGCATTGCAGGTTGCCAGCGATGGTGGCTTGTTCTTCCTGGAAAGCGACCAGCCCGGTGGCACCATCGAGCCCAATGGCCGCGGCCGCCAGACCACGAAGCTGATGCGCTTTGACTTCAAAGACAAAAAAGCCGCAAAGGCGATGGATTTGGTGCAAAACTACAGCCTGTCGGCAGACGGCAAGCATGTGATTGTCAATACCCGCTCCAACGGCCTGATGACCGCAAAGGCAGTTAAAGACATCAAAGCCAAAAAACTGAACACCAGCGATGTGAAAGCCTTCATCAATCCACGCGAAGAATGGGCACAGATGTTCGACGAAGCCTGGCGCTTTGAAAAACAATACTTCTATGCAGCAAACATGCATGGACTTGATTGGGATGGCATATACGAAAAATACCAGCCACTTGTGCAACATGTGGCAACGAGCCGCGATCTCACACGCCTGATCATCGATATGATCTCTGAGCTGCAGGTGGGTCATAACCGAACAGGCGGCGGTGATCTGTATACCGACGCACCATTGCAGATTGGCCTGCTTGGAGCAAACTTGCGGGTCGTCGGCGGAAAATATCAGGTCGCCCGCATATATAGCGGTGAAAACTGGAATCCGTTTGTAAAAGCACCGCTTGCCGCACCCGGCATCGGTGTCAGCGAAGGTGATTTCATCCATGCGGTGAACGGCGCACCGGTTGACGGCAGCGGCAATATATACGCCCATTTCATCCAGACGGTCGGCAAACAAGTTACACTCAGCGTCAGCAGTGACGGCGACAGCTCAAATACCCGCGATGTGGTAGTGGAACCCATTGCCAACGAGCGGCAACTGCGCCACTGGGCATGGGTTGAAGGCAACCGCAAACGGGTCGAGGAAGCATCAGACGGCAAAGTTGGTTATGTGTATCTGCCCAACACTGCAGGCGGTGGATTCACCTATTTCAACCGTATGTTCTTCGCCCAGTCTGACAAAGCGGCGATGATTATTGACGAACGCCAAAACGGTGGCGGCCAAGCAGCCAACTACATCACCGACGTGCTATCGCGCCAATATCTGTCTGGATGGCAGGACCGCGACGGCATGACCTTCGACACACCCGGCGGTGCCGTGTTTGGCCCCAAGGTTATGCTGATCGACCAGGATGCTGGCTCGGGCGGGGACTTCCTGCCCTATAGCTTCAAACGCATGGGCATCGGCAAACTGATCGGCAAGCGCACATGGGGCGGCCTGATCGGCATTGCCACCAACCCACAGCTGATCGATGGCGGTTTCTTGACCGTACCTTTCTTCCGTTTCTATACACCCGAGGGTGAGTGGGAAATTGAAAACCAGGGCGTTGGACCGGACATCGATGTGACACTGGACCCGGCGAGGGTAAACGCGGGTGAGGACACCCAGCTTGAGCGGGCGATCGAGGAGGTACTCAAGGACCTGGAAACCTACACGCCGGTTAAACGGAATACACCACCGCCAACACCGACCGAGGTAGGCGGCTAGGTGGAGTTAGCAACTTCACTACAGAAAACCAGAAAGCCCCGGTTCGCCGGGGCTTTTCCGCCAAAAGAAAATCCCCTTAACTAAGCTTGCTGACCAACCATTAGTCGGTGTCCATCAACAGTGCGGACACCAAATTCATGCATACCCCAAGGTTCATGCCGCAACTTCTTCAAAATATGTCCGCCTCGACTTTTAACAAGTTCAAAATAAGTTTCTATGTCATCAACGACCAAATAAGCGAAATAGGAATGGTCCCCTAAATCACCTGGAGGCAACGCATCAGGGCACTCTCCAGCCATAATACATATTTTGTCTTTCACATAAAACAGCCACCCGGGATCTTCTATCTCTACAATGTCGAATCCGAGGATATCGCGGTAATACATCGAAGAAGTGGAGAGCTTTGGCACGGCAATAACATACCGAGATGCTATCATCATCTTGAGTTTCCTTCGCTATCAGTTGTTTGGAACTTACTATTCATTCCCCATTTATTTTGTCTTTCCCATAAGCCAAGACCACATCAATGGTGTGATCGGTGAAGCGCGCCAGTTTTTCTTCTGGCTCGCCGTCCAATTTCATCAGTGCCAGCGCCTGGCTGGCAGACATCAGAATACGCGCATCATCTCGGTTTTCCCGGCTGATATTGTCTTCCGATGCCCACAAAATCTCGCTGAGTTTGCTGAGCACCTCCTCCTGAAACGCCAGATAACGCCCACGCATTTCGGGATCAAACCGCGCCGCCCAGCCTAATTGAACCACCGCATAACTGCGATGACTGTCAACAATATCAGCTGACTGCGCCGCCAATACCCGCAATATCGCCGCAGCCCCACCCTTGATGCCTTCAATGCCATCGAACAGGTTAAGGTAAAACGTGCAAATTTCGTCAACCACTGCATCCAGCAGTGCTTCACGAGTTGGAAAATAAACGAAGGTCGCCGCCGTCGAGACCCCTACCCTGCGCGCAATATCCGCGTGTTTGGCCTCACCGAAGCCCTTTTCAGCGAACAGGTCAATTGCCACCGACAGCAATTGCTTGCGGCGATTTTCAGGACTGAGTCGGGTACGAACGGCACGTGCCATGTGGGTTTTCCTGACTAACTTTGTTTACGATAGCCAAAAAACACACCGTATTTCAAGGCATTAATCCTTTATTGATAATATTATCAATAGTTCTTGACAAGTAACCGCCCATGCATATTCTAGAGATGATCAAAGCCCTGCGCTTACATCCGCACCTGCAACAGTGAAAGAAACCAACCATGACCGACGCCGCTGTCCCCTATAGAGACAACAAAAAGTTGTTATGGCCCCTTGCTTCCGTTCTCGGCGTTCTGCCGGTTATCAGTGTTTGGTGGTATCTGGAAACTTTGCATCCACTAACTCTGTGGCTAACGCCGATATTTTTCTATGGCTTGGTGCCGCTGATCGAAGTCTTGGGCGGTGCTGATCGAAGTCTTGGGCGGTGAGGACACCAATAACCCTCCGCGCGAGGCAATCCCAGGCTTGCGCGATGATCCTTTTTATCGCTGGTCAGCCTATATGGGCCTACCACTTGTTTACCTAAGCTGGGTGGTCGGTGCATGGTTCATCGCAACCCAACCCTTCAGTTGGAACGGCTATATAGCAATCACGGTTGCCGCTGGCCTGAACGGCGCGGGCTCGTTGAATGCGGGCCACGAAATTGGTCACCGGCGCGACAAGGTTTCTATTAACGTAGCGCGTTTCCTTCTCTGCTTGTGCGGCATGGGGCACTTCCGTGTTGAACACAACATGGGCCACCATGTGCAAGTTGCCACCCCTGAAGACAGCGCCACTTCCATGATGGGCGAAAACTTCTACCAGTTTGTATTGCACGAGCTGCCGGGCGGCTATGTACGAGCGTGGGGCATTGAAAAGGCGCGATTGGCGCGCGCGGGCAAGTCTGCCTTTTCGCTTAGAAACGAAGTGTTGCTCAACACGCTGATCACCCTAACCATGTACAGCGCGATGATTGCAGTATTTGGGCTGATTATTCTGCCATACCTGCTGATTGCGGCTTTGCTGTCGAACCTGATGCTTTCCAGCGCCAACTATATTGAGCATTACGGCCTGATGCGGGGCAAGCGCGACGATGGCCGCTACGAGCGGGTACAGCCGCACCACAGCTGGAACGCAAATCATGTTGTTTCATCTGCAGCGCCATTCTGACCACCATGCTCACGCCGAACGGCCCTATCAGTGCCTGCGCCACTTTGATACGTCACCGCAATTACCCGCCGGATATTTCACCATGTATCTTGCGGCGTGGATTCCGCCAGTATGGTTCAAGGTGATGGACCCACTGGTAGCTGAGCAAATGGGCGGCGACATGACCAAAGCGTATATCATGCCTTCCAAACGCGAAGCAATAATGCGCAAATGGCACAAAGCCACGCCTGACATGAGTGTGGTTGCCGCTGAGTAGATCAGACGGCTCAACCCAAGAAAAGGCCCCTCCTCCCGGGGTCTTTTTTTATGCGCAATCTCAACACCGTGTAACCTTTTCGCCCGAAAGATATCTAACTATTAGGTACAGTTACTGGACAGCCCGGCGCTATGATCGTAGGGTCGTCCGTCATCAACGGAGGGCATTAATGGCTCCATATCGTCCGCTCAAGGGCTACCGCGCCCTCTATCATCCTGCTTTCAATAAATCGACAGCCTTCACCCGCGAAGAGCGCGAAGAATACGGCTTGAATGGGTTACTCCCATACGGCTTGGGCTCGCAGGAAACTCAGTTGGACCGGGTTCTTGAGAATTTGCGGCGTAAAGGCAACGACATTGAGAAATTCATTTTCCTTGCCTCGCTGCATGAACGCAACGAGCGCCTGTTTTACCGCACGGTTATGGAAAATATCGAAGAGATCATGCCGCTTATCTACACGCCGACCGTTGGTCAGGCCTGTAAGGAATTTGCTCATATTTTTCGCCGGCCCAAAGGCTTTTACATAACGCCTGAGGACAAAGGCAATATCCGTGAAATGCTGGACAATTGGCCCCGACCTGACGTGCGGGTGATTGTTATCACCGACGGCCAGCGCATTCTGGGACTGGGTGATCTGGGCGCAAACGGCATGGGCATCCCGATCGGCAAGTTGCAGCTGTATGTTGCCTGCGCCGGCATTATACCGCGCCAGTGCATGCCGGTAATGTTGGATGTGGGTACTAACAATGAAGAGCTGCTAAACGACCCCTTATATCTCGGCTACCCGCACCGCCGCCTCGAAGGCCAGGCCTATTTGGACCTGGTTGAAGAATTTGTGCAGGCTGTGCAGGACAAATACCCTCAGGCGCTCATACAATTTGAGGATTTCCTCACACCCAACGCCTACAGTCTGCTCTCGGAGTATAAAGACCGAATTTTGTGCTTTAACGATGACATTCAGGGTACGGCATCTGTTAGTCTGGCTGGCGTATATGCTGCCACGCGCGGAACCGGGATCGCTTTCAAGGACCTGCGAGTCATGTTTCTGGGCGCAGGTTCTGCTGCCACCGGCATCGGCGACCTGATGGTCACTGCGCTGGAATCCGAAGGCCTAAGCAATGACACGGCGCGCCAACGGCTACATTATGTCGATGTCAACGGCCTGATTGTGGAAGGCCGCGATGATTTGATGTCGCACAACCTGCCTTATGCCCACGAAGGCCCACAATTGGGCTTTGTCGATGCCATCCGAGAGATCAAACCGCACATCCTTATCGGTGCCACTGGTGCACCCGGCACCTTCACTGAAGAAGTCGTGCGCACCATGGCCGAGGTGAATATACACCCTGCGATTTTCGCACTGTCGAACCCCACATCACGGGCAGAATGTACGGCAGAGCAAGCA
>JAALKD010000037.1 GCA_011088215.1 Sphingomonadales bacterium
CTACACCCGCGAAGTGGACCTTTCAGCCGGACTTTGTTGTTAATTCGCCAGAAGAGTTGCAGGCTATTTTCAACTAGCCGTGCGGCGAAACCCACAAATTATATACCCGGCCGATCATATCATCGTTTTGAACACTGATAGGTTCCCCGTTCACGATAATCGCTGCTCGCCCTTGCGCTGATAGGCCCCAGCCATTGCCTTTCAACGAGACGGCCATGCCCCACTTGAAGCGTGGGTTGGGTCCAAACGGATATTCAACCAAGTCGCCGCGTCGGTGAAACTGCGGTGATAACAAAAGTTCAACCTTTTCTGCCTGTAGTTGGTTTGTAACATCTTCTCGCCGCGCATCAGCGCCGATGGTGACGCCGTAGTTTGTGTCTCCAGACGTAAAAACCGGCAAAAATTCAGCCAGAGAAGGCTCTGTTATCTCTGTCTCACCAGCGGTTGGTTCTATTTGCCGAACAGCATCTGCTAGCGGTTTGCCGTCGGGGGCGAAAACGAAGCTGGTGTGAAATATGGGTCCGTGGCCATAGCTTAGACCCTCAGGATAAATGCCCGGAGTCATCAACAGGCCCGAGCCTGCAACGATGGTCACTTTGTATTTTTGGGCCAAAGCGGAAAATACACTATTGGGCGCAGTTGCAGCATTTTGACTGCGTGCTCTCACAATTGCGGCAACCCGTTTATTTGGAGCGTCGAAGATGGCGTAATTTTTCGCAAACGAAACCAAATTGTAACTGATAATCGGGGTCAGTGCAGCGCTGATGCTGTTCGCGCCGTAGACCCGGCTCTTCTGGTTGGCGGCGAGAAGCCCGGTGCCAATATGACCAGGGAACAAAACTAATGTATCTGGTTGCAACAGGTTGTTCTCGCGGGCGACCTCCAGATAGGACGACAATTTGACCTGCAGATGCTCCGCTGAAGCAAAATCGGTCGTTTCCAAATGGGCTTCAACGCCGACAACGTTAAACGTCGCTGTGTTTTGGTCACCAAACTGTTCCACCATTATTTCGGCGTATTTTGGTATCGGTTTTTCAATAGAGAAGCCGGGCCAGAAGAAATAGAGCGCAGCGACCGTTAGGGTCGCCAGCGCAATTGTCTTTTTTGGGTGTCGTTTCAGCAATTTTTATGCATCCGAAAGTTTGACCACCTGTTTACCAAAGTTTTTGCCGCCGAGCATGTCAATGAAAGCCTGTGGTGCATTTTCAACGCCTTCGGCGATGCTTTCCCGGTATTTAAGTTTGCCTTCCTTGAGCCAGCCAGCGCCGATGCCAACCCATTCACGGCACAGCTCAGGGTAATTGGAGACGATAAAACCCTGCATACGCACACTGCGACCTACTAGCACAGCCATGTTACGCGGACCGCCGGGCAGGTCGTCCATTTTGGCGTTATACATGGAAATCATACCGCAAAGCGCCACGCGAGCGTTGAAATTCAAGTTGTTTATCACTGCTTCCAGAACCGAGCCGCCGACATTTTCAAAGTAAACATCAATTCCCCTTGGATTGGTTGCGTGGACAGCCTTGTATACATCCTCTGTTTTATAGTTGAAAGCTGCATCAAACCCCAGCTCGTCAGTCAGGTAAGCCACTTTGTCATCTGAACCGGCGCTGCCAGCCACATGGCATCCCATATTCTTGCCGATTTGCCCGACAACCTGGCCGACTGCACCTGAAGCGGCGGAAACAAACAGGTTTTCGCCGTCTTGCATTTCAGCGACGCCTTTCAAGCCCACATAGGCTGTCATACCTGGCATGCCGAGGATACCCAAATAGTAGGACAGGGGGGCGAGGTCCGGACTGACCGGATTATAGCCAGCGCCGTCTGTAACCGTATAGTTTGCCCAGTCACCCATGCCGCTGACATAGGTGCCCACATCGAACGGCCCACCGTTGGATGCCACAACTTTGCCAACGATCCCGCCCTGCAGTGGTTGGCCAATTTGAAAAGGAGGTACATAGCTTTTCACATCATTCATGCGGCCACGCATATAGGGGTCAACTGACATGTAGTTGGTCTCAATCACGATCTGTCCTGGTCCGGGCTCGGGAATTGCTGTTTCGGTTAGTTCGAAATTGTCTGCGATTGGCCAGCCGTTGGGGCGGCTTTTCAATAGTATCTGTTTGTTCGTCATGGTGTTCCCTCATTTTCCATTAAAATCTGCGATTTGGATGCGATTAGCTACTGCAGTTGATATGGGTCTGAATAGTTTTTTTGCAAATAGCTGATGAAACCATATAAATTGATGGGGTAAATAAATACCGCTTATTTAAAGCATTGTTTTTATACATGTATTTTGAATTACGTCTCAATATTAGGCGTTGACATGCTGTCTGATATGCCTATATTGCGCGCCTGAACCGAATTTGGGCTTGGGAATTATCCCCAGCCTCTGAATGTAGAAGCGGGCGGCAAATGGTTTGCTGTTCTAACCTGAGGTACCATTGCGATGAAAACATATTCCGCAAAAGCTTCGGAGATCGAAAAGAAATGGCTGATTGTTGACGCCGAGGGTCTTATCCTTGGTCGTATGGCGCAGGCCGTTGCTGTTGTTCTTCGCGGCAAACATAAAACAACCTACACACCTCACATGGACTGCGGCGACAATGTTATCGTTATCAATGCAGAAAAAGTGAAACTGACCGGCAAAAAATTGTCTGACAAAGTTTATTATCGTCACACAGGTCACCCAGGTGGTATCAAATCTACCACTGCTGGCGAGATCCTTTCTGGCCGTTTCCCTGAGCGTGTTGTTGAAAAAGCCATCGAACGCATGATCCCGAAAGGCCCGCTTGGCCGCCAACAGCTTCGCAACCTGCGAGTATATGCTGGCTCGGATCATCCTCACACAGCGCAAGAGCCTACTGTGCTCGACGTTGGCGCTATGAACCCAAAGAATAAGAGGTAAGCACATGGCCGACCTTCAAGACCTTAAAGAACTTACCGGCGAAGCAACTGCTGCTGTTGAAGACGCACCAGTTGAACGCGCTGTTGTTGTTGATGCCATGGGCCGTTCGTACGCCACTGGTAAACGTAAAGACGCTGTTGCTCGTGTTTGGCTTAAACCAGGCTCTGGCAAGATCACTGTAAATGGCCGTGATCAGGAAACATATTTCGCACGCCCAACGCTGCGCCTTATTGTCAACCAGCCGTTTCAGGTTGCAGGCCGCGAAAACCAGTATGATGTTGTTGCCACTGTAAAAGGCGGCGGACTTTCTGGCCAGGCCGGCGCGGTTAAGCACGGTATTTCTCAGTGTATTCAGCTTGCTGAACCTGAGCTGCGCGGCGCGCTTAAAGCTGCTGGCTTCCTGACACGCGATAGCCGGGTTGTTGAGCGGAAGAAATACGGTCGGGCGAAAGCACGCCGGAGCTTCCAGTTCTCCAAACGTTAAAAGCCGCAACAAAGTTTCTGTTCCGAGTATTTGTTTCGAGTACCAACAGTTTTGTTTCGAGTTTAAAGGGCTGCTCCCCAAGGTCAATATGGGGGGCGGCCTTTTTTTTGTTTTCAAGTGATCGTGGATGAGCACGCTGTGGGGGGCTGAATATTGCCGCGTGCAGAGTCCCCATGTAGCCTGTCAGCAAAGCTTTATCGCACCTGGAATGTCCACAATAGAACTTTAGTTTGATGAGGCGATTTCCGTAGAGATTTCATCCGCAATGTTTCATGCTGCCTTTGGGGGGAGACGGCATGAAAAATATTTCACTACAAGCAGTGTTGCGCACGCTATTCGGTATAGTCCTGCTACTCTTGGGTGTGGTTAATTTTACCCAGGGATCGCCGCTCCCGGGCATGCCTCCAGCTCATACAGCTTTTGAGCAAGCCATCATTGACGTGGGCTACGTTACCAAAACAGTTGGAATCGTGGAATTTCTGGTTGGTTTAATGCTGATCGCAAACCGATTTGCCGCATTAGGACTGGTACTGTTGGCACCGATCAGTTTGAACTTCATTCTGTTTAAAGTTTTTCTCGATCCGGGTAGCTTTCCGCCAATACCGGTTGTCTACGCTGCACTCAACGCTTATTTGGCATGGACTTATCGTGAAAAATATAAAGCATTACTTGAGCAAAGATAATTATCTAATTGTTATTATTTGATTTTAATGATGATCATGCCCGCAATGCGGATCACCGCACGCTTGCGCATGCTTGATATCTTTGAGCATCTTTTTGATCAATCGATCGCGTTTTAACTTTGATAGATTATCGAGGAACGTACGACCATCTAAATACTCCATCTCATGCTGAATGACAGTCGCTAGCCAGCCGTCTGCCTGTAGGCTTTGTGATTTTCCGCTAGTGTCCAGATAGGTCAACTCCAAGGCGCCTGGCCGTTCGATCTCAGCGCGAATGCCGGGAAAGCAAAGCGAGGCTTCTTCGTGTTTTTGGGTGTCGGTCGAAATATTGGTTATTTGCGGGTTTATACACACAAGCGGTGCTCTAATACCTTCTTCTTGCAAGTCGATAGCGATCACCCGTTTGAGCACGCCCACCATTGGCGCCGCTATGCCAATACCCCTTTCAGCATATAAGGTTTCAAGCATATCGGCGCACAAAGTGCGGATACTGTCGTCCACATCGCCAACGTTCGAAGCGGTCTGCTTGAATATTGGATTGGGCGCCATAACAAGACTAAGTGTAGTCATAGTGACTTTCCTCTTCGTCAAATCCCAATTTAGGGTTATGTAGGCACTGGGGCCGAGTAAAAGTGATCACAAATGATATTAGAATGGTCACTATGCTGGCAACGAGGGTTAATCAAGTTAAATGTCGCAAGGCTATCTAACACTTGCAACTGGCGACCGTCAGTTTTTCGACGCAGCGGTAAATTTGGCTATTAGCGTTCGTTTGAATGACGCTAAGCGTTCAATTACCCTGTTGTGTGACGATGCGTCCAAACTGGATGCTGGCGAAAAAGAGCAATTTGACCGTATCATTGTTGCGCTTCCTGGCACGCTAGGTGTTGGCTGTGCTGGCAAGTTGGATGTGCCAGAGTTTCTGCCTTACGACGAAACGATGTTCCTCGATTCTGATTGTTTGCTGATGAAGCGCGATATGGATCGCCACTGGCAAAAACTGGCCACGCAGTGTTTTAACGTTGCCGGAAGTATCGCCAAAAAAGGTGCCTGGTATACTTTTGAAATATCAGAGGTCTGTGAAGCATTGGGCCTTGCCTATATGGTTCATATGAACAGCGGGGTGATGTACTTCCGGAAAGGGCCTGATCTGGATGGATTTTTGGAAACGGTGAACGACTTGCGGGAGAATGCGCAGGATATTCTTTTTGTGCAACACCGTGACATGAACTTCCAGATTGCTGATGAACCGATATGGAGCGCCGCGATGGGGCGTGCGAACATGGTGCCTGCTAGCTACACCGCAGATGAAGGCGGCGTGATGGAAACTACATATATGGCGCGGGATTTCCAATTTGATCCCATCAATCACCGTAGTGAGCTGCACAAAAGCAAAGGCTATTGGTTGCTTGGGCGGTTTTTTTCTAAAGGTTGGGTGAGGCATTCGCCGACCATCGCTCACTTTATTCGCTTTAAGCCACGAGGAATTTACCGGGAATGCGTTGACCAATTGCGAGTTTGGGCAAATATTGGCAAAAGCGAGATATAGAAACGACAGTTTGCCTTACAAACTGCGAGTTTAGGACAATTTAAATATGAAACCGATCAAGGCATTCGCTGCAATTTTAATTCTGGTATTTGCTGCGACGGCAGTGAATGCTGCACAGGACTTCCAAACAGTGTCTATGCCGGGCGCGGTAGTTTATTTTATCCAACCGGTTGATAAAGCAACTTTGAAAAATCCAGTTACTGTAAAGTTTGGCTTGAAGGGCATGGGG
The DNA here is from genome assembly GCA_011088215.1 of Sphingomonadales bacterium. Taxonomy (GTDB): domain Bacteria; phylum Pseudomonadota; class Alphaproteobacteria; order Sphingomonadales; family Kordiimonadaceae; genus Kordiimonas. The sequence continues at coordinate 5,857 of JAALKD010000037.1, forward strand.
GTGGCACCTGCCGGAGTGGAAAAGGCAGGTACAGGTCATCATCATCTGATCATCGATGCACCTTTGCCGCCAATGGACGAAAACATCATCAATGACAGCAACCATCTTCATTTTGGGGGCGGCCAGACTGAGGTAACCATAACGCTGACGCCGGGCGAGCATACTCTGCAGTTGCTTTTGGGGGACCAAAATCATTTACCGCACAATCCTCCAGTGTTTTCTAAACGCATTACCATTACAGTTTCAGACTAAGATAAAGGCGAGTAAAGCATATGCCGCATATGGTGATTGAATATACCCCGCAAGAGGACGGCGACATTACAGATGAAGACCTGATGATGGCGGTGCACTGGGCGGCTGTGTCCACCGGGATATTTGAAGAAAGTACGATAAAGGTTCGAGTCAAACAGTTTCAGTCAGCCTTTGTTGGCGGACGGCATAACCAATTTGTGCATGTCACGATTTATTTAATTGACGGTAGAGACAAAGAGACCAAAAAGAGATTAACGCAAACAGTGCATGACAGGCTGGCATCGATGTTTGCGGATTATGCATCTGTCAGTGTGGATGCTCGTGATCTGGACCGCGAGGTATACACCAAGAGTGTTCCTCGCGGCTAATGGATCGCGGACTAGCTGTTTTACTGTTATATGGGGAGGGGTCTAACGTGACTATTAAAACTAAAATTACTTCAATTGCCGCAAGCGCTTTGCTTGCGGGTGGTGCACTGGCTGACAACCACACAGTTCCATCGTCTGAAGTGCAACGTTTGCACGGTTTTGTGTCGGATGTATCGGCTGATCGTATTGAAACTGATATCCGCAAGCTGGCAGGGTTTGGTACCCGCCATACTCTGTCCGACACCGTTTCGGACACACGGGGCATCGGTGCAGCGCGGCGCTGGATAGAAGCCGAATACAAGCGGATAGCAAAAACATGTGTTGCAGATGTGGATGTTTACACTGTGTCCGACGTTGTCATTGGCAATCGTATCCCTGAACCCACCGAAGTGGTGAATGTAATTGCGGTTCAACGCGGCATTCTCGATCCCAAAAGGGTGGTTCTGATGTCTGGTGATATCGACAGCCGCATCTCCGACCCGTTAAATTTTACTGACGATTCGCCCGGCGCTAACGACAATGCCTCTGGCATGGCTGGCACGATTGAAGCGTTACGCGTTTTGTGCAAAACCAAGTTCCCTGGCACAATCGTATACGCAGGCTTGTCCGGCGAGGAGCAGGGACTCTACGGCGGTGAGATACTAACCCGGCACGCTAATCAGATGGGCTGGCGTGTTATGGGCGTATTGAATAATGACATGATCGGCAATATTTCTGGCGTAAACGGTGTCATCAACAACACGACAGCCAGGGTTTTTTAGGAAGGTACCCGGAAGACAGAAACCGAGCGTGAGGGCCGTATGCGGCGTTTTATGGGCGGCGAAGTGGACAGCCCAAGCCGCAATATTGCGCGCCTCGTTGACCGTTTGGCCGACGAATATATTCCTAATCTGGATGTTATGATGATTTACCGTTTGGATCGATTTGGCCGCGGTGGTCACCATCGTCCGTTCAACGAGGCCGGTATGCCGGGCGTGCGTATAATGGAAACCAACGAAAACTATAACCGTCAACACCAGGATTTACGTACGGAAAACGGTATTGAATACGGCGATGTTATCGAAGGTGTGGATTTTGATTATGCGCGCAAATTAACCGCGTTGAATGTGGTTACGTTAGCGTCTATGGCAGGCGCACCTCCGTTTCCAGCAGACGTAGCACTCGAAGGCGCAGTTCGCCCCTCAACTACAATCAAATGGCAAATTCGTGGTGATGAGCGCGAGACTGCAAACCTGAAAGCGTTCAAAATCTACTGGCGTTTGACCACAGATTCCCAGTGGCAGTGGAGCCGGACAGTAGGCAAAGATGTACGCGAATTGACGCTGGAAAATATTGTTATCGACAACTATTTCTTCGGCGTTGCATCTGTCGCCAATGATGGATTGGAAAGCCCGGTCGTTTTTCCTGGCCCAATGGGCGCATTTGAGGCGGCTAGCCCGTCTGAGTAACCCTTGTTGCGATAAATTATGTCAAAGGGCACAGCGGTGCCCTTTGACATATATGTGATATGCAATGGCACCGGTTTTCCTATAGGACAACCGCAGAAACGGTACTTGCCAATAGAATTTGGGGATAGGGCGTGGCAAAAGCGCAAAAATCAATCACACAGCTTGCTGCAATGGCTTTTACGGCTGCCTGCTTTGTTTTGGCGCAAGCGGTGCCGGCGATTGCGGACCTTGGCCGCGTTGAAGTAAGCCACAGCAGCGCAACGCTGCATTCTGAATATGCTGTTGCTGAGGCAGGCGAAACCGTTTGGCTGGGCTTGGAGTTAACCCCTCGCGCAGGCTGGCATTCCTACTGGAAAAACTACGGCGATAGCGGGGCCGCACCGCTATTGTACTGGACATTGCCAGAAGGTGTTACCGCAGGTGAGCCACTATATCCAACCCCGCACCGTATGCCTATCGGACCATTAATGAACTATGGCTATGAAGAGCCCTCGGTTCTTTTGGTGCCGCTGGTGATCGCCGACGATTATCAGGGTAAAACCATCCCCATCGCGCTTGAGGTTGAGTGGCTGGTTTGTGAAATTGAATGCGTGCCACAAGACGGCAAGTGGAACGCCGAAATTCCGGTATCGCAGCTAAAAGCTGACCCAGCGGCCGGGGCGGTTTTTCAGGCGGCTCGAACCGCCTTGCCGGAAATGGCAATATGGGCGGCTGATTTGACTGTTTACCCGGCGCAATCTCGCCTTAAGGTTCATGTTTCGCAAACTGAAGTGGCTGGTGTGCAAAGCGCATACTTCTTCCCCGAAGGCGAAGGCGTTACCGAATATGCGGCTGAACAACAGTGGTCGCTGACCGATGACGGTCTGTTTGTCGATATGAAACGCCTCCAGGGCTATGTCGATGCAACGAGCGGCAAAGGCGTTTTGGTTCTTTCCTTTGAAGGCGGCAGCGTGCGTTCGATCGAGGTGGATGCGGTGTTGGTCCAAGAGCCATTAGTCGTCGTCGGCGCCGGTGCATCTCCCAGCATTCACGCCGCGCTACCGTTGTGGCAGGCGCTTGTTTTTGCACTGCTTGGCGGCATAGTGTTGAATTTGATGCCTTGCGTGTTCCCGGTGTTGTCGCTGAAGGCTTTTTCTTTCATCGCTGCAAATAGCAAAACGGAAAGGGGGCGCAAGCAAGAGGGCTGGTCCTACACCGCTGGCATCTGGGTCAGTTTCATGATCATTGTTGCAGTTCTGCTGATAATTAAATCAGGTGGTGCGGCAATTGGCTGGGGCTTTCAATTGCAGGAACCCGCTTTTGTTGGGTCGCTTGTTCTGTTGATGCTGCTTGTCGCGCTATCCCTATCTGGCATGTTTAACATAACCGTCGGTGTTGAAGGTGCTGGGCAAGGCCTTGCCTCCAAGGACGGTAATAAGGGTGCCTTTTTCCAAGGCGTGTTAGCTGCGTTGGTGGCGACTCCCTGCACTGCGCCTTTGATGGCACCAGCAATTGGCTACGCACTAACACAATCAGCCCCGATTGTATTTTTGATATTCAGCATGCTGGCCATTGGTTTGGCCTTGCCGTTTCTTGCACTGTCGTACAGCCCGGCACTGGCAAAATTAATGCCGCGGCCAGGCCCCTGGATGGAGAAACTGAAAGAAGCGCTTGCTTTCCCGATGTATTTGACTGCGGCGTGGTTATTGTATGTGTTTAACCTGCAGGCGGGTGCTACCGCCACGTTAGCGCTATTGGTAGCATTGATTGTCGCGATTTTTGGTGTTTGGGTTTGGCAGTCCTTCAGTGGCAAGATTAGCCAAAGCATCGCTGTGGTGTTCATGGTTGGTGCTATAGCGGGCATCATTTATCAACCTTTCAGTGCTCCAATCGGAACCGCATCACAGGGAAAAAGTGAAATTCAGCCTTACAGCGAAACCACACTGGCAGAATTATTAGACGATGGCGAAACCGTATTCGCATACTTCACTGCAGAATGGTGTATCACCTGCAAAGTCAATGAGCAGGTGGCACTGTTTACTGACGACACGCAGGCGTTAATGGCCGCGAATAATATAAAACTGCTGAAGGGCGACTGGACCAACCGCAATGATGAAATCGCCAATTTGCTCGCAGATTATGGCCGGGCAGGCGTGCCGCTATATCTGTTGTTCCCTAAGGGGCAGGCGGAAGCTATTATTTTACCGGAAATTTTAACGCCCGGTATTATTGCAGATGCCATTGCTGACATAAAATGAGTAGGGGAGCGTGAAACACGTGCGTTCGTTGTTTAAATTAGCTGCTTTATTTGTGCTCGGCGCTGGATTTACCTCTGGGTTTTTGGCAGCGACAGCAGTTGATGGTCTGGCACCTGATTTCACAGGCACAACCATGACAGGCAAGCAAATCAGCTTGGCTGAGTTTCGCGGCAAACCAGTTGTACTGGAGTGGACCAATCATCAATGCCCATATGTTCGAAAGCATTACAACAGCGGAAATATGCAGAAAACCCAGCGCGCGTTAACGCAAGATGGCGCGGTTTGGATTTCGATCATATCTTCGGCGCCAGGCAAGCAAGGCTATGTGTCAGCAGCTGAGGCCCAGCAGTTGACGACTACTCGAGCTTCGTATGCCGATTATGTCGTACTGGACTCAACAGGTAGGATCGGTCGGCTATATGGTGCCAAAACAACACCTCATATGTTCATTGTCAGCGAAACGGGAGTGCTTCAATATCAGGGTGCCATTGACGATATTCCGTCGGCATCAACACGCAGTCTCGCGAAAGCGAATAATTTAGTACTGTCTGCCTGGAACCAGATTAAAGCCGGTGAAACCGTAGCTACATCCAATACTAAACCCTATGGCTGCACAGTAAAATACAGCGATACTGTCGGTGAAAAATAGATCATTTCTCGCTTTGTATTTCGCTTAAGGCGACCAAACTCGTTTTTCTGATTATTATTAATAGCTTGTTAAGCCTAATGGTTGAAACTGACCCCAGTTAAATATGCTATGCGCAAATTAATACGGGTTTGTTGAACGATGTTTTTGATCATTGGCTTAGTTGTCGTCCTTTTGATGGTGTTTGGTGGCTTTTGGCTCGCTGGCGGCAGTTTTGGAATTATTCTCAAAGCATTGCCATACGAGCTGATGATCATTTTTGGTGGGTCAATCGGGGCATTTATCAGTGCGAATTCAACCGGTATAATGGGCGGAGCACTTAAGGGCCTGGGCAAGGTAATGAAGGGCCCGAAATGGCGGGCGGAAGATTACCGAGACACTCTGTGCCTCATGTTTTTGTTAATTAAAACTATCCGCTCAAAAGGCGTAGTAGCGATAGAAGCGCATGTGGAGAACCCGGAAGAATCCAAAATATTCCAGCAGTTTCCCAGAATTGTTGAAGACCATCATGTGGTCGAATTTATCTGTGATTATATTCGCATGTTGACGATGAACTTCGATGACCCCAATCAGATGGAAGACGCGATGAATGCGGATCTGGAACGTCATCACAAAGAAGAACACGAGCCCCAACATGCCCTGCAAACTATGGCAGACGGCCTTCCTGCTGTAGGTATTGTTGCTGCGGTTCTTGGTATTGTAAAAACCATGGGCGCAATTGCAGAGCCCGTTGAGGTTCTGGGCGGCATGGTTGGCGGTGCATTGGTTGGAACCTTTTTGGGTATTTTCCTGTCGTATTTGATGGTAGCGCCGATTGCGGGCAGGTTGGATCAAATTCTGGCGGAAGAGGGCCGGCTTTTTGAAATTATTAAAGTGGTATTGGTGTCGCATTTGCACGGTAACGCTCCACAAATATCTGTTGAGCTTGGTCGGAGAAATGTGCCCGGCCCCTTGATGCCCACCTTCCTTGAACTGGAAGAAGCTATCGCGGAACTGCCGCCTGACATCTAATTTGCCCAAGAAGCATCCCCAACCTGCAGGAATTTACCTTCCATTACGCGGGGTTTAGATTATATCAAAGACAGATACGCGACTTATGGCATTATAAGTCGCGTTTTCTATGGTATTTACAGACGATCGCGCTGATACAGGATTTGGTGATGGTTCAAGACAATAAATTCAAAGTGGGTATTTTGGGCGCAAGTGGCTACACCGGTGCCGATCTGGTGCGCCTTCTGGTGGCGCATCCCAATGTTAAAATTGAATTGATGACTGCCGAACGTAAAGCCGGTCGGCCTATTGCAGATATTTTCCCGCATTTTCATGGCTTCGATTTGCCTGACTTGATCAGTATCGACGATATTGAATGGCCAGCGGTTGAACTCGATGTAGTCTTTTGTGCGCTGCCGCACGCCACTAGCCAGCAAGTGATTAAAGGCCTGATGCACGCCACCAACCACAGTCTGCTTGATGAATTGATAATGGAAACACCGGCCGACCTTGCTGCGCAGGTGCCCGGCAACGTTCGGGTGATTGATCTTTCAGCAGATTTTCGTCTTCGGGATGTGGAAATCTATGCTGAATGGTATGGCAGACGCCACACAGCGACAGAATTGCAGAAGAGCGCGGTTTATGGACTGAGTGAATGGAACCGCGATGCGATAAACGATGCGCATCTGGTTGCTTGTCCGGGATGTTACCCAACAGCGGCACTTCTGGCGTTACTACCATTACTTAAAGCGGGTAAAGTTTTGAGCGATGACATCATTATCGATGCTAAATCAGGGGTTTCAGGGGCAGGGCGCTCGCTGAAGGAGGCTAACCTTTATGTAGAGGTAGCAGAGGCCATGCATCCATACGGGCTCGGCTCGCACCGGCACATGCCTGAAATTGAACAGGAACTATCGTTGGCTTCCGGCAGTGATGTTACAATCAGTTTCACCCCGCATCTGGTACCCATGAACCGCGGTGAGCTGGAAACCATTTATGTGAAATTGGCCGACGGAGAAACCGCAGCATCGTTGAAGGCTGCACTGGAGGAGGCCTATGCCGCCGAACCATTTGTTTCGGTTCTGCCGGGAGACACTGCGCCAGCCACCCGCATGGTGCGCGGGTCAAACCATTGTGTGCTTAATGTTTTCAGCGACCGTCAGCCGGGCCGGGCCATTGTTGTTGCTGCCATCGATAATCTCGTGAAGGGCTCTTCGGGGCAGGCAGTCCAAAATATGAATTTGATGCTGGGGCTGGATGAAACGACCGGCTTGATGCAAGCCCCGCTTTTCCCCTGACAAATGGTTCTTCCTTAAAAATAAAGGCCGACTATGACCAGTTTTCCGCTATCGAAAACCACTAAGCACGGTGGCACACTCACGCCGTTTCAACAGATATGGCCTACTGTGCCTGATAGCGCGTTTGTGTTTCACGGTGCGCAATTGGTTGGTTCGGTAACATTGGGCGAGGGCGTTAGTGTCTGGCATAACTGTGTTCTGCGGGGCGATGTTAACCATATCGTTATTGGAGACCGTTCCAACATTCAGGATGGCACCATGATCCATGTTAGCACCCGCACATATCCGACGACTATCGGCGATGATGTGCTGGTGGCGCATAAAGCAATGCTTCATGGCTGCAGGCTGGAGAGCAACAGTTTTGTCGGCATGTGTGGCATTGTGATGGATAACGCGGTTATTGAGTCAGACGGAATGCTTGCAGCTGGCGGTATGCTAACACCGGGTAAATGTATCAAGCGCGGTGAGCTGTGGGCTGGCAGCCCAGCTAAATTTGTCCGCTTTGTTAAAGACAACGAACTGGAGAAAAACCGTGGCATGGCTGAGCATTACCGGCTTCTGGCTGTCCAACACGACAAGGATGGCCGCGGCGAAGTAGCAGAAACCGTTTACCCGTTTCCATTGAAGCAATTCTGAACGGAGTTGCTGCTAAGGTGCCTGTGTGAGACTGTTGATTTAGAAGTCGGCCCGCACTCTGACATAATAGGAACCCCCATTAAAACCGTTCGGTGCAACAACAGGAAACTGTGCACCTGCTGTTCCGGCAAACGGGTTTGTGTCCGGGGTTGAATCGAAAATATTGGATGCGCCGACGACCAGTTCGAAATTCTCGGTGATCTGGTAGCCGATCTCCATATCGGCAGTGATCTCGCTGCCCGCGTTGATTGGCAAGTCGCAGCTGCCGATTGCGTCGCTGCCAACAGAATCCAGGTGACATTCAAAGAAGCTGCCGAAATAGTTCAGTCGAGCAAGACCTCGCCAAGGCCCGTGAGCATGAGTGATGGCGATGTTTCCGCGCCAGGCCGGAAGGCTGTCTTCGATTTGACGTTCCCGGGTAAAAGACAATGTGCCGGAGCCATCACTTAGCGTGCCACTGGTAACTTTGGTGTCGGTCCAGTTGAGTGCCAGAGAAATATTGGTTTCCCCATCCTCAGTCAGATTGAGGTAGCTACTGGCTACAAGGTCCAGCCCGTGGGTGCGGGTGTCAAATGCGTTGTTGAAGAAGCCGAAACTTGTCAGATCTTCGGCGCCTGCAAAATCGGCTGCGTTCAATACGCCCGCACCGTCCAGCAGGTTCAGCAACTGGCTCGTTGCATCGGTGTCACTGAAACCGACATTGTTATTGGTTGCGGTTTGCCGAAGTGCGGCGACGAAATCCTGTTGGTCCGAGATTGAAATTCGATTTTCGACCGTAATGCGGAAATAGTCGAGCGTGACATCTATTTTCATCAGATTAAGGCCGAGACCAATGGTGAAACTGCGAGATTTTTCCGGGCCAAGTTCAGGTCGTGTGCCGCCATTGTCCTCAATAAAGTCCGCGATAAACTGGCCGGCATTGCTGGTTAGTGGAATTGTGCCCTGATCGACCAGAATGGCACCGCTAAACGCTGTTGTGATGTTTGATACGTTGGCCTGGCCTGCGGTTGGGGCGTGAAAGCCGGTACTGTAGGTCGAGCGAAGCCGGGCAGAATCGGAAAGTTTGTACAATCCGCCAACCTTGAAATTGGTAGTGCCTCCAAAGGTATTGTAAAAATCTTCATAACGAAGCGCGCCCTGAAGAATGAGCCGGTCGGTTACATCGGCTTCTAAATCAAGATAAACGGCATAGTTTCGTTGTGAGTTGACACCGGCACTTGCGGTAGTAAAGCCACCAAACCCGTTCGAGCTTGAGGAAAACCCTTGTCCGGCGGGAAATGCTGTTGACGGTGCAGCCAGGGGCCCAATCACGAAGGATGCTGCTTCTCCGGCCTCGATTGTGAATGTTTCCTTACGAACTTCAAAACCCGCCGCAATGTTCAGATCTGAGGCAAACAAATCAACCGGCACACCGTAGGCGAGGTCAAAGTTAAAATTATTGTCGGTTTGTCGGTAGCCTCCAGGTGCGAAGCTTGTCGGTGTATTCGGTCCCAGGCTGGCGTTGATTGTATTGTTGATGAAGAAGTCTGATTTGTTTCTGCCATAACTGTAGCTGATATCATAACTGAGGCCGTTGCCAACCGGTAGTACACCCCGGGAGCCGACAACGATTGAACGATCTTCCAGATTACCACCAAATCGCGGGGTAAAACCACCGGGGAATAGTTCATTAAACGCGAAACAGTTGGGGTCAGCGATGACCGCTGCCAGTGCTGCCGGATCCGGGATATTATCTGTTACTACGATGGCGGGACAATTGCCGGATCCATCTGCAGTGAGATCACCGACCAACAATGTGGCGCCACCATCGTTTGAGAAAACTCCGCCTCTGTTGGTTGGGTTGCGGAAGAAAAAGCCGCCTTCAACCTGTCTTTCGGCATAGTTGCCGTGGGCATACAGCTCGACGGCGTCGCTGAAGGGGATCACGGTATTGGCAAAAAGCGCATAATTGTCGTTAACGTTCGGCTGGCCCCAGATTTGTGCTGGATCTTCGATTGCTGTATTGCCTGTGGCGATCAAAACAGAGGCGTCATCCCGTTGGACCGAGCGAATGGTTGCATCCGTTTCGCTGTATTCACCGCTAATGTTCAGGAAGCCACCGTTGCCGATCGCGACCGGCAAACCAAGATTGGCAGATACTTTATAGTGACCACCATCGCCTTTGTATGTTTCGCCCCACTGACCTTCGACAATGAGGCCCTCGGCCTCATCACGCAGATTGAAGTTGATAACCCCTGCGATGGCATCAGACCCATACTGGGACGCGGCACCATCGCGCAAAACCTCAACGCTTTTCAGGGCGATTGCAGGAATGACCGCAACGTCTGGTCCGTGTGCGCCGTCTGAAATTCCGCCGCCAAGAAATGAAATGACAGCTGCACGATGCCGACGTTTTCCATTCACTAGAACCAGTGTCGAATCTGGGCTGAGACCGCGAAGATTAGCGGGTCTTACCAGCGTTGCTGCATCACTGATTGCCTGGGTGTTTACATTGTAGGATGGCACCGCAGTTCGCAGCAGATTGGCAATGTCGGTATCGCCTTGTTGTGACAGTTCAGAGCCCCCGATCACATCTATTGGGGCAGTGTGATCAGCTGCAGACCGCGCCTTGCGCCGTGTTCCAATAGTTATAATCTCGTCGACCGGGATTTCATCAATCGCTTCGTCCGCCGCCCAGGCAACAGATGGTAGCGTCCCAGTCACTAGAGCAAACGCACTAACCGCTCCTTTGATCGTACTGGATGAAATCGCCATGTGTATCCCTTCGCTAATGCTTTTGTGTCGTCCTCATTTTGGCCTAACACGGGGGAAGGGCGTCCGTCAAGACCGTGATACAAATTAGTACAGAGCTGACATATTAGCGGTACATTCTTGGAGGTGTCGCAGCAGAAAATTTGAGCTGTTTAGTTGTAGCACGTGGTTAGTCTGAAACAAAAAAAGGGCTGGAAAACCAGCCCTTTTAAAATTCTTATATGAAACAGGCTTACATGCCCATTTCTGCCCCTACCATGCAGTATAGCATTGGGATAGACAGAAGCGTGTTTGTCCGGCTGAACAGCATTGCTTTGCGAGCCGCTGCAGGCTTGGCGTCGGCATCTGCTTCCACAATACCAAGCGCGATTTTCTGGTTGGGCCAAATAACAAACCAGACATTGAACCACATAATGATCGCCATCCACATGCCGATACCGATCAGGCGCGTGCCTGCGCGAACGGTTAATGCGTCGATCAGATAGTTGCTCATATAAGCAACTGCCAGACCGCTGATAAGCGTGAACATGGCACCCCAGCGGAACCACCACAATGCCTTTGGAGCGATATGCTTGCCGATAGCAGGTTTCATTTCGTCTGGAATAGATGGCATGGTCGGAATTTGAACGAAATTGAAATACCACAACAGTCCGATCCACATAACGCCCGACAATACGTGAATGTAACGAACGATATAGCCCAGGTCATAAGCACCTGTGGCCTGGCCCACCAGCGCCAGCAGAACCAGCATAAGTATAAAGCCTGCAATGACCGTGTTTTGGATTGATTCTAGAATTTTACCCATAATTGACCTCCCTAATTGATCTGAGTGTCCCTAAGTCGAGACATTAGTAGCGTTATTGCCGTATCACAAGCAAAACCGGATTTTTCCGAGGCTTCTATTGTACAGTATCGCTTTGCTATCATTGTGTAATAACCTGTGGTGTTCGTTGCCTGTTTATATCATACAGGCGATAGCAGGATTAACTGTAGGGACCACGTGTCATCAATGATGGACGCAGAGAAAAATACTGTTTTTTGCCGCGATATGGTGCAACAGGATGACCGCGAACGGTATGAGACGGTATTGTTTGCACCGCGCGCGCAGCAAGCTCGGCTGTGGGCGCTTTATGCCTTCAATCAGGAGATAGCTAAAACCCGGGAAAGCGTTTCGGAACCGACACTGGGTGAAATCAGGCTACAATGGTGGCGCGATGTTGTCGCAGAGTTGCGGGTGGGTACCATTCGCGATCATCCGGTTGTTGCTGCGTTGGCTGCGGCACAGCCGTCAGCGGCTGTATTTAATGTGCTTGAAGGCTTGATCGATGCCCGGGGCCGCGACTTGTATGATGACGGCCCGACTGACCAAGCTGCACTAGAGAATTACGCCGTATCGGTTGGCGGGGCTTTGTGCGAAGCGGCTCTGCGCCTGTGCCATTCGACCGAACCGCAGCCAGAAATGATAGACATTGTTCGGCGAGGCGGCGGCGCATGGGCTATGTTGGGGCTGGTGCGCGCTATACCTTTTCATTGGGCCAGTAACCGCAATTATGTGCCGGGTGATAAGGGTTTGGCATCGCTGGCAACCACCGATGCGGATAAAATGTTTGCGCTGGCAAAGGATTCCATTGATGACATGATTGGCTTTGCAGCCGCACAGTATGCATCTGTAAAGGCATCACCCGTGCGGTTGCCGTCTGACGTGCAGCACTTATTGTTGTTAAATGTTCAATTGGGCCTGCATATCAAGGCTCTAACGACGGCGGGTAACAATCCGTTCAAAACTCGGGAACCAAGTGCGCTGAGGCGTTTGGCAAAAATGATGACAGCTTCTGTTTTAGGCCGTTAACAAATTGGCCCTACGCATCAAAACTCATCCTGAAATTTGAAGAAGTCAAAAAAAGGCCCACTGAGTTACTTCTTACAGTATCTCGGCAGGCATTTTTCAGTAGGCTTTGTGTTAGGCTTGAACGTCTACACGTTCGCCGACACCAGGCCCAGTTGCAGAAGGTTCTATTTCCTTGCGCTCAACATTGCTGTCTTCAACTGACTTGCGTTCCTGTGCTGCAGATTCTAGCGAACCGGAACGGCCCGAAGCACCCGCAGATTCAGCACTGGTTGCTGTTGTACTTTGAATATCCACTTTTATTCTCCAACGTCATGCGTTCACCCATGACGCACGATCTCTCTCATCGATTGCTAATATACCCCAGAACGGGTTAACTTTCTATTGAATACGGCTTTTTCCCTTGTTTTACTGGGGTTTCCGGCAATATTTGCCTAGTAGAGGCCAATTATTTGGCGTTTTTTTATGATAAAATTATCTAAAATTTTAACGATCCGAATCAAAATTCTCACTGTTTCGCTGCTTTTGACGGGTTGTGCGGCGTCGGGGGACAAGCGGGCAACGGATGATGTCGGACCCGTTACCGCCTATGCACGCAATACGCTTGCGCAGGAAAACCCGCAGGGGTTGGTGCGAATTGGTGAAGGGTTTGAGCGCGCTAGAGATTTCGCTGGTGCTCGAAAACTGTATGCGCAGGCTATGGCAGTAGCACCCGAACTGATTGATGCAAAGATTGCTTATGCTCGGGTTAGTAGCGCTTTGGGACAGAATGACGCTGCGACTGCAGTGTTAGTATTGTTGTTGCGCGATAGCCCCGACAATAGGGCGGCAAAAACAACGCTCGCGCAGGTTTACACTGCTGCGCGGCGCTACGGAGCTGCATTGGAATTGCTTGACGGCTTGCCACAGCCAACCGGTAGAGAGCTTATGCTCATCGGTCAGCTTCTTCACGTAACTGGGGCAGGCGTCGAAGGGCAAGTGCGATTGACCGAGGCACTGGATAAGTCACCTGACGATTCTGCGGTCCTGGAAGCGGCGGCGCTGTCTTTTGCTTTGAACAGCGATTACCCCGCAGCTGTGGCATTGTTGCGGCGCGTTATGGATCAGCGTTCCGCCAGCGGTGCCGCTCAAAAAAGCCTGGCATTGGTTTATGCGCTTTCGGGTCAACGACAAGCAGCGCTTCGATTGGCTCGTGGTATTATGTCGGTGAATGAGGTTCAGCGTTTGGAGGCTTTTTACCGTTTCCTGCCCAAATTTTCCAAGCGGGAGCAAGCTGCAGCTCTGTTTTTCAATCGTGTGCCCACCGACACGGTGAAAAGATTATCCGGTGATGCGACGAATTGACTCTTGAACCAGCAGCACGCTCAGTTTAAGCAGACCACAGCCTTTAGCGCCGGTTTTGGTATTATATGGAATTCAAATTTTGAAAAACTGCACCAACATGGACGACCTTCGCGCCGAGATTGATCGGGTGGACCGTTTGATTGTGCCGATGCTGCTGGAGCGTATTCAATTGATAGCGCAGGCTGGGCATATTAAAACTGACCGCGATACAGTGCGCGATGATTGGCGCATTGAAGATGTAGTTGCCAAAGTAAAGGCAGAAGCGTCAAAGCATGGCGGCGACATAGACTATATTGAAACTGTTTATCGCTATCTAATCGAATATAGCATCAATCATGAATTTGATGTGTGGGATGCGGTGTACGGGCTCGAAGCCAAGCGCAAAGCCTAATTTTTCCACGAGCAGTTTTTTTATTTTGAACAGTTCAGGCATAAAGCTACTGTTGGATCCAGCTCAAGCCGCTTTAGTGCAATTTCGTCCCCGCACTTAATACAATAGCCAAATTCTTTTTCCTGCAACCGTTCAAGCGCAGCTTCAATGGCCAATAGCTTGTTATGGCGCCTGGCGGCGATGGCGTTGTTCATTGCTTGCCCCTGCAGGGCATCCATACGGGACAGTCGTCCAACCCGGGACTGATCCAGTTCAACCGCATCCCGTCCTCCAGAGGCTGACGAATTTAATGTTTCAAGCTCTTGCTTGAGATCTTGCAGTAATTCTTCCCAACGTGCCTGTGTCATGCCCACAGTGTGTCATGGGCATGCAGGCAATAGCAAACTATTCCCGGTTAGGTATTTTTCGTATCGGCGTTATTCGGCAGCCGAACGCCCGGCGGCAATCGCTGCGTCTACATGGTCTCGGCGGGCATCATGCTCTTCCGCTACCTCGTTATCGTGTTCTTGCATGGCGTCAATATCGACATTGGCAAAACCAAGAACACCCATGTCGCGGTATGCACCCTGAATATTTTCACCCCAAAGGCCAATATCTTTGACCACAGGAACGATGCGGCTAAACAGATTAGTGCGAAACATTTTCATGCTTTCACTGTTTTCCAGATGGGTTAGGCATTCTTGTATTGGATAACCCAGGTTTTCCCACATTTCGACATTGGAGAAACGGTCACGCATTAAATAACAGGCCTCAATGAGGAATTCCTCGCGTTCGTTACGTTCTTGCTGGGTAAGTTGCGGGTAATATTCCCTGAGGGCCAGTCGTCCAAAGGCCACATGCCGTGCCTCATCTTGCATAACGTAAGCATTAACTGCTGCCGCTAGCGGATCACCAGCGTGATCTCGGATGTTGGCGAAAGCCGCCAATGCCAACCCTTCGATAACAACCTGCATACCCAAATAGGTCATATCCCATCGGCTGTCGCGTAGCACCTGATCCAAAAGTGTTTTCAGTGGGCCTGTTATGGGGTAGGCAACGCCGATTTTTTCGACGAACTTCTTGTAGGTTTCCACGTGGCGCGCTTCGTCCATAACCTGGGTGGAGGCATAGAATTTAGCTTCCATGTCGGGCACATTTTGCACAATCTTGGCCGAACAAATCAGCGCGCCTTGTTCGCCGTGCAGAAACTGGGAATTGCTCCATGCTGCTTGGTGACGGCGCGCTTCGCCTTGTTCCTTGGCGGACATTTTCATGAAAAAGTCCGCGCCGTACAAAGGAAAAAGCTCCATGGGAACACCAAGCGGATCGTCTGGGTCCAGTTCCTGGGTCCAGTCAATGCGACTGTCAGTGTCCCATTGCATGGATTTTCCTTTGTTATAAAGGCTGAGCAGGTCGTCGCGGTCATCGCCGTAATTCCAGTTGAACAAGGTGTCAAAGTCTTGTGGGATTTCCCATGCTGAAGACTCTAGCGCCGTTGAATAAATTGGATCGATGGCCATTACGCTCTCCCAAAAACGAACCAGCGGACCACGAGCGGTGATGCTGATATTTAATGGAGGGCATTATTACGTAAATGATAAAAATGTCAATAATTGTGGTTCAAATGTGTACGCAAAAAAAACAGCCACCCGAAAGTGGCTGTAAAGTTTGGGAAGGGCAGGCAAGTGGCCTGCCCACGATAGATTCTGTTGTTTAGAATTTCTGAGAGCCTTTGCCGAATTCCGGGTAGGCTTCCATGCCCAGTTCAGCGATATCGGCACCGCGCGCTTCGTCTTCTGGGTGAAGGCGAATGCCAATTGTAAGCTTGAGCGCATACCAAACGACAGCACTGGAAGTGCATACAAATGCCCCAATTGCAACTACGCCGGTTATCTGTGGCAGAAGCGATACGTCTGCGTTGGTAATGGGAACCGCCAGGGTGCCCCATATGCCGCACACCAGGTGAACCGAGATGGCGCCGACAACATCATCGATCTTGAGCTTGTCGAAGAACGGCACCGCGAAGACAACCAGTACACCGCCTACGGCACCGATCAGTGTTGCTGAAATGGGCAGGGGTGTGAGCGGTTCAGCTGTAATAGAGACAAGTCCCGCCAGCGCGCCGTTAAGTACCATAGACAGGTCAACTTTGCCGTATACCAGTTGTGTTGTAATGAAAGCAGCAACCGCGCCGCCTGCAGCAGCCATGTTGGTATTAACGAAAATATTAGAGACTGAAACGGCGTCGCTGATAGTGCCCAGCGCCAGCTGTGACGCACCGTTAAAACCAAACCAACCGAGCCAGAGGATGAAGGTGCCAAGTGTTGCCAGCGGCATACTTGAACCCGGCATTGGCCGTATGGTTCCGTTTACATAGCGTCCGGCACGCGGCCCCAAAATCAGGGCACCAACAAGTGCCGCCCAGCCGCCGGTAGAGTGAACCAGGGTTGAACCAGCAAAATCCGAAAAGCCCATTTGGTCAAGCCATCCGGCACCCCATTCCCATGATCCTTGAATAGGGTAGATAACGCCCGCCAGAACAACGGTGAATAGCAGGAAAGGCACCAACTTGATGCGTTCGGCGACAGTGCCCGAGACGATGGAGGCAGTGGTTGCAACAAAAACCATCTGGAAGAAAAAGTCAGACCCTGATGCGTAAGCTGTTGCATCGGAACCAGTTGTAGACGACGCGATCAATTCGGCGTCGGCCGGCGACCACAGTGAAAAGAAGGTTCCGAAATAGCTACCAACGTCGGCATACATGACGTTGTAACCCATTAGCATCCACATAATGCAGGCGACGGCGTAAAGCGATATGTTCTTCAGGCAAATGTCGGCGACATTTTTGGAGCGCACAAGCCCAGCCTCCAGCATGGCAAAGCCCGCCGCCATCCACATGACCAGAAAACCGCCGATCAGAAACAGTAGTGTGTTGAAGATAACCGAAGAATCGGTTTCAGGTGTTCCCGCTAGAGCAGGCGATGAGATCACAAGCGCACCTGTGCCTACCTGCACGCCTTTTTTTATAAGAAATTTGTTTAACATTGGTGGTTAACCTTTTGTAATAATGATCAAAGTGCGCTGGCGTCAGTTTCACCTGTGCGAATACGAATAACTTGGTTGAGATCGAGTACGAAAATTTTTCCGTCGCCGATTTGCCCGGTTTGCGCGGTGCTTTGCAGAGCTTCGATTGCCTGATCTGCAAGGCCATCGTCGGTGGCGATTTCTAATTTGACTTTGGGCAGAAAGTGCACTTCATATTCCGCGCCCCGGTAAATTTCTTTTTGGCCGCGTTGACGTCCATATCCTTGGACTTCGGACACCGTCATGCCGGTCACGCCGATTTCGGCGAGGGCATCTCTGACGGGGTCGAGACGGTGGGGTTTAATGATTGCAACGATGTATTTCATGGCCGCTCCCTGACATAAGCGTGGTTAAAATTCGTCGCGCACAAACTGTGCGCTATCGATGGGACAACAGCAGGGAACATGCCAGAAAATTTATTTGTTTAATTACAATTGTTTAAGTGGTTTTTAGTATAATTTTTAATGCAAAATTGCACAAATAATGGATAATGCCTATTTTTTAGGCAATTAAGCTTCGTGACATCGATACAAAAGATAAAATCGCGCGCAGATACAGCCGTCGATTGGTATATTGAACAGGGTGCTGTGCACCTATACTGGGTGAAGTGTCTTCTGAGGGGGATCGATGTGAAAATTTATGGAGACTTGATTTCGGGCAATTGCTTGAAAGTTAAATATGTCGCTGACTACTTAGGCCATGAATATCAGTGGGTAACCGTTGATGTTGTGGAAGGTGGCGCACGCACGTCGGAGATGCTGGCAAAGAACCCGGCGGGGCAAGTCCCGTTTATTGAGTTACACGACGGCAGGATTTTTGGCGCAGTCTAACGCGATTATGCGCTATCTGGCGGCAGGTTCAGCATTGATGCCTACGGACACGTTTGATCAGGCGAAGATGGATCAATGGTTGTTTTGGGAGCAATATAGCCATGAAGCCGCCATTGCAGTGGCGCGTTTTCGCGTTTTGTATCTGGGGCAGGCGGTCGAAGACCTTGATCCTGCGTTGGTGACCAAGGGGAATGCAGCGCTTGAAATAATGGAAAACCATTTGGCCGAAAATACATGGTTTGTCGGCAACAACGTCACGCTGGCCGACGTTGCGTTGTACGCTTATACGCAGTTCGCCGATGAGGGTGGCTTCACTCTTGATGAATGCGAAAAAGTTCGAGAGTGGCTTGTTCGTGTAAAATACAAGTTGAGCACTTTATGTTAGAATTTTCTCATAGCCTGAAAGAAGGGTGTTGTAGTTTTAGTTGTAAGCTGAAAATTGGAAATTCTGAATATTATGGGCTTGTGTAGTGGTGCATAACCAAAAACCAAAAGCCTTTATTGCTTGGAGTTCAGGCAAGGACAGTGCTTATGCATTTTATCTCGCTCAACAGTCGGGTGAATTTGAGATTGTCGGTGCCCTGACGACCATAACGTCAGAGTTTAACCGTGTTTCAATGCATGGTGTTCGAGAAGAACTGCTCGATAAACAAATGGAACAACTTGGCCTTCCAATAACAAAAGTACGTATTCCGTCGCCGTGTCCAAATACGGTTTATGAATCGAAAATGGGCGCAGCGATTGAGGCTCTATTGGCTAAAGGAGTAAGTCACGTCATTTTTGGCGATTTGTTTCTGGCTGATATCAGGGCGTATAGAGAAACACAAATGTCAAAAGTTGGGCTTACCTGTGTTTTCCCTTTGTGGCTTAAAGACCCAAAAAGACTGGCTGATGAGATGATTGCTTCAGGGCTTGTCTCAATCATCACATGTGTAGATTCCAAGGCATTGGCGCCTGAATTTGCAGGCCGAACATTTGCACCGGGCTTGCTTCAGGAACTACCTGAGGGTGTTGACCCATGTGGTGAAAACGGTGAGTTCCACACTTTTGTTGTTGCTGGGCCAATGTTTCGAACACCAATCCCCGTTGTTGTGGGAGAAGTGGTGGATAGAGATGGTTTAGTATTTGCTGATGTTATGCTTGCGTGAATAGAGAAAGCCCTACAGGCGGTGTGGGTTCCCCTCAAGCGCCGACAATTCTTCTAGGGCCTGCATGGCATCGTCGGCCCGGTCTGCCGGTATAAACAGGTGGTCATGGTGGAAAGCTGCCACCGGGTTAACGCCCATGCCGATACTGGTAAGTTTGGTGGCGATCGCTGCGATAAAACCCACGGCCTCCAGCGAAGAATGGATATTCAGTGAAATCATGCGTGATGGAAATTCGTGATCAATGCCATGAGTAAATGCCGCCTCCTGCAGTAAAATTAGCGTTTTGCCTTCCGATTCCTCAAATGTCATGCGCGGCGCTAGTCCCGAGCAGTCAAATGCGGGGTCAACGGTTGCGAAGACATATATGCCAGGATGCAGAACCGGCTGCATGGACTGTAACAATGTTCCGAGATTTGTTTCACCTGACAAGAAAACGCTCCATACCAAAAAATGCCACAAAACAGTGCGCAATTTGGACATAGTCGATTGGTGGTATTTTGTCGAGTGAGGCCAGAATGTCAGCGAATGCATAGTGGCGGGCGGGGTGGGATTCGAACCCACGAAGGGCTTGCACCCTTGCTGGTTTTCAAGACCAGTGCATTCAACCGCTCTGCCACCCGCCCGGATAAGAAGTTTGATTGAATCTGGAGCGGTTTTTAACGGCTGAATTTGCCCCCGTCCAGCTTAAAGTGAACGTCAGACGATTTTGCTGCATAAAAGGCGGTAAAAAGCTGTTCATTCGGCTTGCGCGCGGCCTCTGGAATTGCTAGAAACTTCTATGCATAGCCACAACATCTCGGGGGTACCGGTGTGATGAAGGGCTATATGTTTGTTTAAGCGTACGCGGGGCCAACCCGCACACGAGAGGGGCCGCACCCGGTGAGCGATAATACACCAATCCCGCCACAAGAGCGTGATATCCATCCGATAAAAATTGAAGACGAGATGAAGGCATCCTACCTCGATTATGCCATGAGCGTAATCGTGTCGCGGGCTTTGCCAGACGTGCGGGACGGCCTTAAGCCGGTTCACCGCCGTATCCTCTATTCGATGCATGAAAATGGTTATGAGTGGAACAAGCCGTTTCGTAAGTCTGCTCGCATCGTCGGGGACGTGATGGGTAAATATCACCCACACGGTGACAGCGCCATTTATGACGCTCTTGTGCGTATGGCGCAGGACTTTTCCCTGCGCGCACCTTTGGTGGACGGACAGGGCAACTTCGGCTCCATGGACGGCGATAATGCTGCTGCCATGCGGTATACCGAAGCGCGGATGGCGAAGGTTTCGTCGGTATTGCTCGGCGACATAGACAAAGACACGGTCAATTTCCGCCCCAACTACGACGAAAGCGAACATGAGCCGGTGGTTTTGCCAGCCCGTTTCCCCAATCTGTTGGTAAACGGCGGCACTGGTATCGCGGTTGGTATGGCGACCAATATCCCGCCTCACAGCCTGCGCGAGGTTATCGACGGCGTTTTTGCACTGATTGATGACCCGAGCATCGATACAGAAGGCCTGATGGAGCATGTGAAGGGTCCGGATCTGCCAACAGGGGCTAGTATCCTGGGCCTAAGCGGCATTCGTCAGGCTTACGAGACCGGCAAGGGCTCGATCACGATTCGCAGCAAAACCCACATTGAAGAAGTGCGCAAAGACCGCAACGCAATCATTATCACCGAGGTGCCTTTCCAGGTAAACAAGGCATCGATGATCGAGAAGATTGCTGAATGTGTTCAAACCAAGCGTATTGAAGGCATTTCTGATCTGCGCGACGAAAGCGACCGCGACGGTGTGCGGGTGGTTATTGAGCTGAAGCGCGATGCGGTTACGGAAGTTGTGCTTAACCAGCTGTATCGTTTCACTCAGGTTCAAACCAGTTTCGGCATCAACATGCTGGCAATCAACGGCGGCAAGCCGGAACAGCTAACGCTTAAGGCTGTTTTGCAGGCCTTTATCGATTTCCGCGAGGAAGTGATCACTCGCCGGACGAAGTTCGAACTGAACAAAGCCCGCGACCGTGCACACCTAATGGTAGGCTTGGTAACTGCGGTTGCCAATATCGACGAAGTTGTTGCCATTATCCGTGGTGCCACGTCACCGGCGGCGGCGCGCGAGGCCTTGGCTGCTAAAAAGTGGGATACTACTGATATTCTGTCGTACTTAGAGCTGATCAATGAGGCGGGGCGCATTAACGACGACGGTACCTATCAGTTGTCAGAGCTACAGATCAAAGCCATTCTTGATTTGCGCCTGCACCGGCTGACTGCACTTGGCCGCGACGAAATTGGCGGCGAGCTGGAAACGCTGGCGCAGAAAATCCGTGAATATCTGGAAATTCTTCAGTCCCGCGAGCGCCTGTTCGAGGTGCTGCGCGAGGAACTTGTTGAAGTGCAGGCGGAATTTGGTAATGACCGCCGCACAATAATTGACACCACAACCATTAACTCCTTCGAAGACGAAGACCTGATTGCGCGTGAAGACATGGTGGTTACGGTAACTCACTCCGGTTACATCAAACGGGTACCGCTATCCACATACCGAGCGCAGCGCCGCGGCGGCAAAGGCCGTTCGGGCATGCAGACCAAAGACGAAGACTTTCTATCCACCCTCTTTGTGGCCGACACTCACACACCTGTCCTGTTTTTCTCGAATCTGGGTCAGGTCTACAAAATGAAAGTGTGGAAACTGCCCATCGGCAGCCCGCAGTCCAAGGGTAAAGCGGTTATCAACATGTTGCCACTGCAGCAGGGTGAAACTATCGCCACTATACTGCCGTTGCCAGAAGACGAGGAAACCTGGGGCAATCTGCATGTTATGTTCGCCACTGCCAAGGGTAATGTGCGGCGTAATTTGCTGTCTGACTTCTCTAACGTTATGGCGAATGGTAAAATCGCCATTCGTTTCTCGGACGAGGACGACAAATTGATTGGTGTGGATGTCTGCACCGAAGAGGATGACATTCTGCTTGCCGCAAGCGGTGGCCGCGCTATCCGCTTTAAGGCTACTGATGTACGCCTGTTTGTTGGTCGTACGTCAACTGGTGTGCGCGGTATGAAGTTCGGCAAGGAGGAATCTGTTGTTTCCATGTGCGTTATCAACAGCACAGATGCTACTGCCGATGAGCGCACGGCCTACTTGAAAGCCGCGCCATGGAAGGCTGAACCGGGCGAGCAAACTCTGTCTGATGAACGCATGGCGGAATTGGCAGAGCCAGAGCAATTTATCTTGACCGCGACCAATGCTGGTTTTGGTAAACGTACCAGCAGCCATGAGTACCGTGTTACTGGGCGTGGCGGGCAGGGTATTTGGAACGTACCGTCCAACGACGCTTTGCGTGCTGATATCGGCCCGGTTGTTGGGGTATTCCCAATTACCCCTGACGAGCAGCTGATGATGGTAACTGACCAGGGCAAGCTTATCCGCACACCTGTGCATGATGTACGTATTGCCAGCCGCGCCACTAAAGGGGTGACTCTGTTCAATGTCGATGACAAAGAGAAAATTGTGTCAGTCGCTAAACTTCATGAAACCGACGAGGACGAAGACGATATCGACACAGAAATTGACGGCGTTGATGCTGCTGAAAACGATGAGATTGTCGCCGTTGAAACTTCAGCAGGGGTGGGCGACGATACTGGAGAGTAAAATTTAAAATACCATTGTAATATAATATTTTAAGGCCAACTATTAATGTAATAGTTGGCCTTAATTATTGATAAACAGCAGCAGTGTGGCACCGGCTGCCAGCGCGCCCCCCGATATTTTGTTAGCCAACGACAGTTTGTTGCGTTGGGTCAGGAAATTTTTGGCTTTCGTCGCGGTGAAAACCCAGCCCATATCCATTATGAAAGCGACCGCAAGGAAAGTAATTGACAGCACAATCAGTTGCGGTGTCAGCGGCCGATCTTCGGTTACAAATTGTGGGAAAAAGGCGGCGAAAAACAAGATCGTTTTTGGACTGGTAGCGCAAAGAATCACTGCTTTTCGGTAGCTAGCCCACAGGGGCGCTGCAGCTGGCGGCATTATCCCACTGGTATCAGGCGCGACTGCTGGTCGGGCGAAGGCTTGATAGGCAAGAAAATATAGATACAGCGCCCCGGCGTAACGAATCGCTGCAAGAAAAACTTCGGGCAGCGCGGCAATGCTGGCAAAACCAAACAAATTTACGGTCAAGTACGAAAAAGACGCAGTTGTCGCCCCTGCGACGACGGCCAGACCATGTCGCGGTCCATCACGTAGGGTTTCGGCGATAACCAAGCCAACAATTGGTCCGGGTGAGAAAATAAACCCGGCAGTGGCGGCGATAAAAAGACCGTATAAAACTGGGTCTATCGGCATTTAGGCCCTCCGTTTGATATTGCGCGGCGGTTGATCTGTTCGATAAACCTTGTTTTTTCACACATATTCGGGAATGTTGCCGCTATGCAATCAAAATGATCGCGTCATATGAGTGAGGCAGACCATGGCAAAGCAGCGCGTCGGCGTTTACCCCGGAACTTTTGATCCCATTACCAACGGCCATATGGATATTATCAAGCGAAGCCTTGGGCTGGTTGATAAGCTGGTTATTGGTGTGGTAACTAACCCCAGCAAGAACCCGTTGTTCAGCCTGCAGGAACGGGTTGATATAGTTAAACGAGAGACGGCACCCCTTGCCGAAGCGTCGGGCACAACAATCGTAGTTGAACAATTTGACGAATTGTTGATGAAGTTTGCAGAGCGGGTTGGTGCTGATTTTATTATACGAGGACTGCGAGCGGTTGCTGATTTTGAGTATGAATTCCAAATGACCGGTATGAATTGTCAGATCAACCCTGATATAGAAACAGTGTTTTTGATGGCGGACCCCCGATACCAAACCATTGCTTCAAGGCTGGTTAAGGAAGTTGCGATGTATGGCGGCAATATTACGGCTTTTGTTCCGCAAAAAGTTGGTTTAGAAGTCGTCGCCAAAGTCGAAGGCATGGCCAAATAGCCTGCTGCAAAACGGTTTTAAATAATTGACGGACTATAGACCTATGATGCGTCTACTAACTATTTTCACTCTAGCGATGGGCATTTTTATGACTGATCAAACTGGCGAAACTCAGGCACAATCTGGTGATGACAGCGGACCGGACCTGGAAAATACACTTTATATGGACCTGGAATTTGGCCGTGTTGTTATTTCTTTGCGCCCGGATATTGCACCGAAGCATGTTGCCCGTATCAAGGAACTGGCGCGTGAAGGCTTTTACGACGGATTGATTTTTCACCGGGTTATACCGGGCTTTATGGCGCAGGGCGGTGATCCGTCAGGCAACGGCACAGGTGGTTCTGGCACAAATATTCCAGCTGAATTTAGCAAGGTACCCCATCTGCGCGGCACGTTATCTATGGCACGCGCTACCGATCCGGACAGTGCCGACAGCCAGTTTTTCATCTGTTTCACTCGATGTGCAGCGCTGGACTACGAGTATACGGTTTGGGGCCGCGTTTCTGCGGGCATGGAGTTCGTTGACCAAATTGCGGTTGGCGAACCACCGCGTCAGCCCTCTTCTATTGTTAAAATGCAAGTGGCGGCTGACGCTAAGTAACTGCTTTTGAGTTAGAGGCTTTTTTGTACGTTTGGTTTGCCGTACCGCATCGTTGAACGAATGTTGCCACTGTAAATTTCTGTAACTTTGGCAAAAAGCAGGTGTGAACCTGCTTGTCCTAGCCCATTGCTTCAGTTAAAAGCCGCGCCATGAATGTTGATCTGTTCGATTTTGATTTGCCGCGCGAAAATATTGCGCTTCGCCCCGCAAACCCGCGGGACAGCGCACGTATGCTCGTGGTTGAGCCAGAAGGTTGCTCGGACGCACATGTCTCGGGCCTTTGTGATCAGTTAAGGTCTGGCGATATCCTGGTGTTCAACAACACCCGGGTTATTCCCGGCCGCCTTACCGGAAAGCGCGGCGATGCAACCATTCAAGTTACGTTGCACAAACGCGAGAGCGAAACAGTGTGGCGGGCGTTCGCCAAACCGGCGAAAAAGGCTCGCTTAGGTGATGTACTTGATTTCAGTGGCCTTTCAGCACAGGTGATAGCTATTGGCGAAGACGGAGAGCGCACGCTTGAGTTTGCTGTTGCTTCTGGTGAAATGGGCGCAGCACTTGAAGGTCACGGAGTTATGCCGCTGCCGCCTTATATTGCCTCGCAGCGAGCAGTTGATGAGCAAGACAAGCTTGATTACCAGACCATGTACGCTGAGCAAGACGGCGCGGTTGCGGCGCCAACCGCCGGGCTTCATTTCACACCTGCAATGATGGAAGGCCTGAAAGCTAAGGGGGTTCAGTTTGCAACAGTAACGCTGCATGTAGGTGCGGGAACGTTTTTACCTGTCAAGGCTGACGATACCAACGACCATAAAATGCACAGTGAGTGGGGCGAGATAAGCCCGCAGACTGCTACCCAGTTGAACCAAGTCCGTGCGGCAGGCGGTCGGATTGTGTCAGTGGGAACAACGTCGCTGCGGTTACTGGAAAGTGCCGCTGATGAGCAGGGCATTATTCATCCCTTTAGTGATGATACGGCGATATTTATAACACCGGGCTATAAATTTAAAGCAGTTGATGTGTTGATGACCAATTTTCACCTACCGAAATCGACGCTGTTTATGCTGGTTTCTGCCTTTTCCGGTTTTGAGACCATGCAAAAGGCCTATGCGCACGCTATTGCAGCAGGCTACAGGTTCTATTCATACGGCGACAGCAGCCTGCTGTATCCTTCGGGGGAAGTTCAATGACCGCGCGTTTCAAGTTTGATATATCGGCGACCGACGGGGCTGCGCGCACCGGCGTTATCCATATGCAGCGCGGCGACATCCGTACACCCGCTTTCATGCCAGTGGGAACGGCTGGCACAGTCAAGGCCATGTTGCCTGAAAATGTCAGGTCAACCGGCGCTGATATTTTGCTCGGCAATACATACCATTTGATGCTGCGACCCACAGCCGAACGCATTGACCGGCTGGGCGGCTTGCATAAATTTATGAATTGGGACCGGCCCATTCTCACTGATTCCGGTGGTTTTCAGGTGATGTCATTGACTGAGCTCAGGAAGATGAGCGAGCAGGGCGTTGAGTTCCGGTCGCACCTTGACGGCACTAAAATTATGCTAACGCCGGAACGTTCTATGGAAATCCAGCGGTTGCTGGGCACTGACATTGTAATGTCGTTTGACGAATGCACACCATTTCCCGCGACCGAAGATGTTGCCAAAGACTCTATGGAGTTGTCGATGCGCTGGGCGCAGCGTTCGCGTGACGGGTTTGACAGCGGCGCAGACCATGCCGCCCGGGCAGCGCTGTTTGGCATCGTCCAGGGCGGTGTTTACGAGGATTTGCGCTTTCGCTCCATCGATGCGCTGACCGAAATTGGCTTTGACGGATATGCCGTTGGCGGCCTTGCGGTTGGCGAAGGGCAGGAAATGATGTTCAAAGTGCTTGATTTCACCATGCCGCGCATGCCGGAGGGTGCACCGCGCTATCTGATGGGTGTCGGCAAGCCTGACGATATTGTTGGTGCGGTTGAGCGCGGTATTGATATGTTCGATTGTGTTATGCCCACTCGGTCCGGGCGCACAGGGCAGGGCTTTACCCGTTTTGGTCCGGTTAATATGCGCAATGCCCGCCATAAAGACGATGAACGGCCCATTGATGCGGACTGCGCCTGCCCGGCCTGCACTCAATATAGCCGTGCTTATGTACATCATCTGATCAAGGCCGGTGAAATTCTCGGTGCGATGCTGCTGACCTGGCATAATTTACAATTTTATCAGGATCTGATGACGGGCCTGCGATCCGCGATTGCCGAGGGCAACCTTGCGCGTTTTTCAGGCGAATTCCGCACCAACTACGCCCGCGGCGACATCGACGCCCTCTAATGCAGTTCCGCCAACCTCGAATCAGTCTCGGTCCAACCCAAGTTTAGTTGACCGTTGCCACCTGTTGTTGTTTTCTCAAAGAAGATCACAATTCAGCTTTTGAGAGGCATCAAAATGAGAAAAACGCTTTTAAGTACTGTCTTTTTTGCATTGGGCTTAGTTGGTTATTCATGCCAAGCGCAGGAACGCAGCGCTGACGGCCTTGTCGTTACCGGACACAATAAAACCGCTATCATCGCCACAGAACGATTGAAAAAAAGCTGGTATGATGGGGCCTACCATTTCTCTCCAGCAGTTAGGGCGGGTGATTTTCTGTATTTATCGGGCGTAGCTGTAAGTATTCGCAATACTGAAACTCCGATCGACCGCGAGGCATACAAAAGCCTTATACGAACTGGATTCTCACGCTTGCAAACTGTGCTGAAGGCGGCAGGTACTGACATGAACAGCATTGTGAAGATTACCAGCTTTCATGTTTTCGACAGTCCTTTGCTTGCAGTTGATAAACGCGACCAGGTCTTGGTGATGGCAGAAGTGAAAGGTGAATTTATGGAAGAACCGCATGCAGCCTGGACTGCGGTTGGAACAACTGCCCTTTTGCCAGATGCCGGTGTTGTTGAAATTGATATCGTCGCATACGCGCCGCTTGAGAAATAAAACACTGTAAATCAGTTTGTCACTGCGTGTTTGTTGCGGTCACAAGCGGCGATTAGATGGAGCGTAAGCCTTTAATAGCCACGGTTACGTCGCCCGAGTTTGTTCGGTGCAGGAAAAAAATACGTAAAGGCGCGAGTTTTTCTTGACCAGCCCTGGTGATGCACCTATGTTCCGCCGCGTTCGGGAGGAATTATTTTCACCGCAACATTGAGGGCCCGTAGCTCAGCTGGTAGAGCGGCTGACTTTTAATCAGTAGGTCACAGGTTCGAACCCTGTCGGGCTCACCAAATTCCAAAGGTCGGTGCATTTGCACCGGCCTTTTTGTTTGTTGGTTCAGTTCTGCGTTTTTTAAAATCACCCACCAAATCAGTCGCCGGCTCGCTCTTCAAATCAGTCTGACATTAAATTGTGCTCCATTTATCGCATTTGCCACGAAAATGACGTGATTGCAGGCTTGTTTTCATAGGCGTCTAGGGCCTAATCTGTTGGTCACGTATCGGGAGAGTGGGTGATATGAAATTCGTTGAGAAAACACGACCTTTTAAAATGGCTACAGCAATCGGATTTTTCTGTGTTTTGACCCTGTCTGTTGCTTCTCAACCGGTTTTCTCCGCTTACGAGCAGGACAAGCCCGCAACAGCAGACGCAAAGCCAGTCCAACCGCCAATCGAACAACCCGCGCCACCAAAGCGCGATGCTGCCTTTGAGGCCTGGCTGGACGCAGTGCGGGCCGAGGCGCGCGAGCGTGGTATATCGCAAGCAACCTTGGACACCGCGTTGGCAGACGTCACACCTATTGTACGGGTTATCCAGCGCGACAGGAACCAGCCTGAAGTCAAGCAAACTTATGCACGCTACCTGAAAGCGCGAGTGAGCGATTGGCGCAAATCCAGGGGCGCTATTGCGCTCAACGAAAATGCTGACAGTCTCCAGGCAGCAGCAGGCAAGTACGGTGTTCAGCCGCGCTTTATCGCCGCTATCTGGGGCGTGGAAACTAATTATGGTACCGTGCCGCTCACTTATTCGGTTTTTGATGCAGATCGGAAGGGCGTGGTGTAGGGGAAGAGGGTAGGGCGGGGGGGGGGGCGGGGGGGGGGGGGGGGGGGGGGGGGGGTGGGGGGTTGGGTGGTGTTGGTG
>JAALKD010000038.1 GCA_011088215.1 Sphingomonadales bacterium
TCTACCAGACCACCGTCCACATCTCCCTTCCATATCAACTATGTCAAAGAACAAATCTTGTGTTCATCTCAACTGGTACAACCAGATATCGTTTCCCACAAAAAAACCGTCGGTGCGTAACGCGCTATTGGTTGCGCCCCGTCGGTGGAGGCGGGTTATAGGGGGCATAAGGTATCCTGTCAAACCCCTTTTTTCTTTTTTTTCAAAAAAGCGAAACAAACGCTGAAAACAAGGCGTTAGGCGCCGAAAGTATCGCACAACACGTAAATTAAGAAATAAAATTTCATCTATAAGAGCGATAGCTAAAACGCAGACAATCAATTACCCAAAAAACGAGACCCAAATGGGCATAGAAAGCGTCATCCTGAGCGAATCCGAGAAAGAACGCCCGCTACCAACCGGTCGCACCGTGCACCATCAAAACCAAAACTATCATTTATTTGCAGCTGGTACATATCATCCAGCTGGGCTCTTAGCCTCTTAAGGGCCCGGTGTTGTCGTGTTTTCACGGTATTTGCTTCCAGTCCCAGAGCATCCGCCGTTTCTCGAATCGTCATTTGCTCAACTATGCGCAATACAAACACTGTCCTGAACTCATCGGGCAAACTATCGATTGCAGATTCAATCAAACGCCTTAGTGCATGACCGTGGGCCAATTGATCCGGCAAAATCATATCATCACTACCTATCGATTCAGTTGCGGTTTCCACGGTGTAGGCGTCAGACGAAGAAATACGCTTCATTTTGGCTGAAAGCTCTCGTTTTTTTGCAAGTGCTTCATTGACAACAATCCTTGTCAGCCATCCTGGGAAACTGCCTTTTTCTCCATACTGGTTCAGTTTCTGATACGCCTTTATATAGGCTTCTTGGAGTGCATCCTCGGCGTCTGCGTCATTTTTCAAAATACTGCGAGCCACACGAAATAATCGTTGGTTGTAACGACGCATGATGATTTCAAAAGCACTGATATCGCCACCGAGGACATTCGCAATGACTTTAGTATCGCTGACGCCTGCATTCCCGATATCTATATTGCGCCGGCCATCTACAGAATTATCGGTCCCAATTGGGCTATGGCCCATCTTGCTCTCCTCCGCATCTTTCCGCAGAAATGCTTTCGATCATCAAATACTCAACCAACGCTCGCCGACCTGAGTCATTCTTTACGCCAGCATAACCCATTGACGTATTTGGAACCATCTTCCGAGGAGATAGCAAAAACTGGTCCAAGCTTTCCTTGCTCCATACAATGCCTGAGTTTCGCATCGCCACTGAATAGCGATATCCTTCAACACTGCCTGCACTTCGACCAGCCAAACCACAATGTTTAGGTCCGGTCCGATTATAAGTGAATGCATGGCAGGCAACACAGCGTCCATATAGTTTTTCACCCAAACGAAACAATTCTGAATCATTTGACGTATCCGATTTCGCTGCTGCACTCGTTGCGCCAAATATTGATTGAACCACGGCTATACTCATTGAAGCCACCAACAACGCAAAAACCAAGGAACGCGCTTTTGAGCGCGCTCCATTCATTTTAGGAAAGTTCGACCCCATTATGAAACAAAAGCGGAAGGTACCGGATTCAAACCAAGCGCCTGTCGTAAAACAGCCCAATGCATCGCCTCGTCACCCAATATGCTCGCTGCCGCAGTTGCCAAGTCTCGGTTGTCAAACAAAGGCAAAGCACCAAGATAAGCGCTAACAGCACCCTTCTCCAGAGACGCAGCAAATTCAAGAACATCGCGTTCCCGCTTCAGCCTGGATGTAGGGAAGTTATATGTTTCAGGTGGCTCATTCACTTTGCCGCCCAGCTTTTCAATCGTTTGTGCAAGCACATCCGCATGCTCTTTGTGGTGTCCCTGAAATGAAACAGCTACACTCAAGGTACCAGATGACAAAAGTCCGCTTTCCGCACCTAACTGGTACGCCGCGATTGCTTCTCGCTCTGCTCCTAGCGCCGTATTCAAGATAGTCACGTCACTATTTTCACTGGCCTTATGCGACGCTGCCAGCGCGTCATTGCCACCAATTAATGCGACGGCTGCCGCCGAGAGGCCCACGGCTCCCGAATTAATCAAAAATTTCCGCCGTGCCTTTAGATTGGTCTCTTTTGCCTGTGTCCAATTTTTCAATAAAGCCGTCATCGTATGCTCCCAACAAAATTAAAGAGGTCCTGTGCCTCAATAAATAAGATGTATAGGAAGCCGAAAAGGTTCCCGGCATATAGAGCGACTATAGAAGAGAGCCCTGCTGGCGATAAAAAACGTGGGAATTTATCGGCGGTATGCTTTGAGAATACGCACCGGTGGATCAATAATTTGGCCAGCCGTATAAGCGTCGTCGCCCTTAGTGGTTTTGGTTTTGTGAATCGTTCGCACCACGTCCATACCTTTGGTAACCCGGGCGAATGCCGCAAATCCCTGGCCGTCCCCTGATACTGCACGACCGCCACCCATATCCAATGAAGGTTGATCGCCGACACAGATAAAGAAAGCTGCCCCGCCGCCGGTGCCAACGGCGCCGCGCGCCAGTGAAACCACGCCGTCTTTGTGGAGAATACCTGTTCGACCGGTTGTTTCATGAGCCACAGGCGGCAACCCCTCGGTTCCGGCCAGCACGCCGCCCTGGATCACACTGATTTTCGGGGAACCGTTGTCATTGTCCGGGTACACAGTTCTGTAAAAGCCGCCATTGGTGATCAACCCTGCATCGATATGCGCGAGAAAACTACCGCTTGAAATCGGAGCCCGATCAATCAACACTTCAATTTCAATAATACCTTTGTCCGTCTCTAATACTACATGAACGGGTTCTGCACCGCCCCGCCCCGCCCCGATTATCAGAGCTGTAAACACGCCCACAGCCAGCCAAAAGTTTTTCATCGCAACGCTCCCTCGTTTTTATTGCACTCACGATACGGGCATACCCCTCAGAAAAGCAACAATTGGGCAATGCAACAATTGGGTCAATCAGCGTCAGCGCGCCTAAACGCAAGGAATTCACGGCGATTTTTCGGGCCGAAAGTCAAAAAGTGAGGGTCGGGGCCGTCTTTGGCCGCCAGCTTGCGGCTCGAAAGCCTGTCCGCGACTTGGGCTTTCGAAACCGCTGCTGCGTCAATACCGTATGGTTTGGTTGCATTCAGTCCAAATACCTTAGCACGCAGCGTGGGAGTTATTTCTGGATAACCATGCTTTTCCCGTAGCGCCTCAGAAATCTGGAAGGCGCGGAAGGCCTGAATTTGATCTTGCGGAGAGCCGTACCAAATGGAATCGGTTCCCCAAATAACATTATCTTCTCCCACATAGCGCAGCAGCTTACCCATACCGTGGGCAGCTGAATCCGGGTCTTGCATCAACATACGCCATGTTGAACCAAGATCCGCATATACGTTAGCGTTAGAAGCCACATCATTATCGAGCAGCGATTGCACTAATGCATCGATTCCATCTTTGCCTTCGCCTGGCGCAAATGCCGTTTCAGCTTTACCCGGCACAAAGCCCGAATGATAAACAAGGAAGTTCAGGTCGGGATACATTTTGGCGACGATACCGATGTCATCTGACCGGCTGTGTTCATATGACTGTGGACCAAAGGGAATACCTTTGTGCACCGCGATA
This sequence comes from Sphingomonadales bacterium, assembly GCA_011088215.1. Classification (GTDB taxonomy): domain Bacteria; phylum Pseudomonadota; class Alphaproteobacteria; order Sphingomonadales; family Kordiimonadaceae; genus Kordiimonas. The sequence goes on from JAALKD010000038.1 coordinate 3,624, forward strand.
TTCTTAATGCCCAGCGACCGTGCCTTTTCGAGAAACGGTATGCCACTGTCTTGGTCATTCAGCCAAAAACCTTTCCCGTCCGGACCCCACTGAGTATAGATTTTCCAAGCCGAAACTTCCCATTTTTCGGCCAGCTCATCCATTCTGTCCAAGTCGCCGTCCTGGTTTGGATTTACCCGCCCATGTACCAGCAAGCGTTGGCCGCTGCCCTCGCCATTCAACAGTTGTTTGGTAACTTCAGCCTCTTCTATCTTTAATGGCTCGGAATCAGGGCCGGACGGCACGAACGTCAGCACCATCATATCAGTGTCGCTATCGACAAAAACATCCTTTACGAACTGGTCACCCGACAGGCATTCCAGATAATCAAGGCCTTCCATTTCGGCTGTCTTGCATGCTTGCACCTTAGGCATGCCAAAAAACGGTTGCCGTCCGTCAGGCACATCATCACGCCACGCACCGTGCGGGTTGATGAAATGACCGTGCACATCAAATATATACTCATCGCCAGCCACTGCGCTCTCTGCTGCCGCAGTTTCAAACCGGGCTTCTTTGGGGACTTCAAAATAGCTACCGGTTTTACCAACGGCCGCATTCACAGCATTTAACGATAGCAGTGTACTTGCGGCACCGCAGGCACCAACCAAAAATGAACGCCTGTCCTGCCCCAGCCTGCGCGCGGCAGCGTCAGCGTCTATCATCGCGGTCCGGTTACCCTCAGCACAGTGTTTAGGCAGCGCAATTGGTTCAAATTCGCCGTTCGATGCATTGTCGATTTTGATTGGTAAACGCATACCGTCAGGATCGTGGTGATACTTGCGCATTTTATTCCCCTAATTTGCCCAAAAAAGATTGCTCCCAATATAGAGAAGATTAAGCCCCAGTCCACTAACTTGCGCCAAACTGCCCGCGAATAGCGTCTAAACTCCCACTATTGAGGTGACCAATCGAGACAACTATCCCGGAATTCAGCTATTATGCTGCTGCAACAGCCCGCCGCGGCAGCTTGACGGACCAACTTTTTGATAGACTATAACATTTCAAAATCGGAGGAAAAATCTTGCCCAAATTGAGGCTCTGTGTGGCCATCGTGACATCGCAAATCTTATTTGGAACCGCAGCCACGGCTGACACCTGTACAGTAAGCAACCATGAAGCCCCTGCTTTGTTGGCGCCCGGTACAATATCCAATACTGGCGATGAGGTATTTCGTGGTGTGTTTAATCCGGACGGCTCAGAATTCTATTTTTTCCGATCACTGGGCCCAAATGAAAATTATGGAATATTCAAAAGCACCAAAGGCGACCTAGACGTTTGGGGCAAAGCAGAACGCGTTATTTTGGGTTCTGCATACTCAGATCTCTACCCAACGATTTCACCAAGCGGCAACGAAATGATTTTCGTTTCCTACCGGCCAGCCACAAAGGAAGCACAGGAAAAGCCAAGTGCGAACATTTGGTCATCAAAGATCGAGATTGGCACTTGGGGGCAACCAACATTGCTCGGCGTCCTTAGCAATTCTCAAAATTATGACAATAGGCCGCTTTTTCGCGCGAATGGGAACATTGGCTTCTCCAGCACATCACCAGACTGGCGAGCAACCCATGAATATGTTGCCGTAAGAAATGGCGTTGAATTCTCACCGCCTGCCATTGATGAAGCAAGAGAACAATTTCGTGAGTGGGCCGAAAATAAACCGGCGTTATTTGTGTGGACCTCAGATTTATCACCAAGCGGCGAAACCGCCATCATTGAAGTTTCTTCCGTCGGTGCCAATGACAGACCGGGACCCGCAGACCTATGGATAAGTAACAAAGACCAAAACAGTTGGACGGAACCCACCCCGCTTAGCCCCCTGATCAACACCAAGGAGGGAAATGAGAATTTCCCCACATTTTCTGATGACGGCAAAACTCTTGTTTTTGTGCGGGATTTCAAAAGTTTTTATTCGGTAAGGTTAACATGTAAGTAACCTAACCACGGCGAGGCTATGGATCGGATTTTTGCCTGAAGTCTTCGAGCATGGTTTCCAGTCGCTGCTGATAGCTGAATTGTTCAGTTGTCTGGCGCAAACTGTCTGCGAACTGTCTTTCAAAAAGAATAGAGGCGCTGCGTCCGTGATCTACCCGGTCGGTCAGGTCAGGCTTGCCTGACACTTCAGGAGACCAGCCTGGACGCAGCGCGGGAATGAAGTTGGAAAGAATTCCCTGCGCGAGTTGAAGCGGCCTGGCTGGCCGGTGAGGCACAAATGATCGTAGCGGGCCAGCGTCCTGATAGCTACGGTAAATCAGGTCTTGCTTCATACCAACGGCAGCACGGGCAACCTGACCAAGGAACAAGCGGTTTTGATAATCAGACATGCCTATGCCAGTTTCGGTCTTTTTGAGTGAGCCCAGCACCCAATCCGCCAACGACAAAACGGCACCATCTTCCAACACGATATAGCTATCGCGCAGACCTTCGATATCGACGGGGCGATTTTCAGGTTTAAATCGCGGATAAACCGGAACGTTCAAGGGTTGCTGGGGCGACCGGGCCTGCTGTGTTTCAGGCTTTTTACCAGCTTGTTGCGCAAATACGGTAACGGGCAGAAGCGCGCACAAGAGAGCTGCGACGACAAGACAACGCGTAACGGCGCCCACATGCGCAAATAGCTGAGTATTAAAAACTGGCCTTCTACTCGGCATATTACCTGTTGCTCCTGCGCCAATATTGGTTATTTTAGCAATTTGTTGTATTTCTGTAAAACAATAATATTTAGGCGCAAATATGGCGAACATTAACCGCAGTATAAAATTCCTACGAATAGTAGTTACAGTGACGTTGGCTTTGTTGCTAATAGCGCAGGTTTGGTTTTGGACAGCCCCAGTCTCCTTTGACTTTATTACACTAGACCATTCCACTCTAGATGACTACGGCGGCATTGACGCCCTGAATACCAAGCAAAAACTGCTCGGCTTCGCAATAGCGTCAGTCCCCTTGCTTGCAATGGTGTGGTCTTTAATCATGCTGCTAAGACTAACATCCGTTCTTGCGGCTGGTAAGTGGTTTGACCAACTCTGTGAGGACTACTGCCTCAAGGTAGGACGATGGCTGGTGATTTATGTCATCTTGAACATTCTGCACCGAACCGCACTTGTCAGTGCCATCACTATGGACAACCTGCCCGGCGATCGACATTTGGCTATTTCTTTTTCAACAGATGATTTGTTGGCGCTGGTGCCGGCACTATTGGCGCTGATCATTGGACATATGGTCCGGCTTGCGCGCGAACAACAAGAAGAACTCAACGAGATTATTTGAATGAGGCGACAATAATATGCCGATTGTGGTTCGACTGACGCAATGCTTGCCAAACGCAAGGTCAAATCAAAAGATTTAGCCGCGCATGTGGGCATAACTGAAGCTAACTTCAGCCTGCTGAAGTCAGGCAAAGTAAAAGGCGTGAGATTTTTGACATTATCGGCGATTTGCCAATATTTGAACTGTCAGCCAGGCGATATCCTCGAATTTGTCGACGAATAAGCCCGACAAATTATACGTGGGCACATATCTTTCCTTGAAAACCAAAGCATTTTCACATCTTATCGCCGTGGGGTCGTTAAATTTGAACCATAGATGGGGCTTATGATGCCACTTCATGCGCAAATGACCAAAACGCCTGCCAAAAAAAAACTCAAGATACTGTACCATCACCGGGTCGCAGCCCAGGACGGGCAAAGCGTACATATTCGTGAATTGGTGGCTGCATTTGAACGCTTGGGACATGAAATAATATTTGTTGGCCCCTCCATCCGCCCCACAGATTTGGGCGAAGAAAACCGCCTGTTGGCATTTGTCAGGCGTATTTTGCCGATGTTTGCGCAGGAATTGCTGGAGCTGGTTTACGGTATCCGGGTCTATTTCAAACTCTTGGCCGCTTACAAAGAACATCAACCAGATTTTTTATATGAAAGGTACAACCTGTTTCTTCCGGCAGGAACTTGGCTAAAAAGGAAAACTGGCATCCCTTATTTCGTTGAAGTAAACGCACCACTGTCTGACGAGCGCGCAGCATATAGCGGTCTGCACCTTCAGCGTTTAGCTCGATACTATGAGCGTATGACCTTCCAAAATGCCGATAAACTGTTCCCTGTTTCCGGGGCATTGGCCGATATTATCACCACTATGGGCGCGCCGCGCGAAAACATTGTGGTGTTACACAACGGTATAACCCCAATTGAATATGAAGACGCAGACGGCGGAGCCATCAGGGCTGAGTTGGGGCTGGAAAATAAGATTGTCCTCGGGTTTGTCGGCTTTATCCGCGAATGGCACAGGCTGGACAGAATCATACACATCCTGAAACACCATGGCACAAACCCCGATCTGCACTTACTTGTTGTCGGCGGCGGACCGGCAACTGATGACTGCATAGAACTTGCAGAAACACTGGGTGTTGGCCACCGCGTGCACTGCGTTGGCTTTAAGGACCGTGACGCCATTCCTGACCATTTGGCTGCAATGGATATCGCTTTGCAACCGGCGGTAACAGACTATGCAAGCCCCCTAAAGATTTTTGAATATTTAATCGCTGGTTTAGCAACAATTGGCCCCGACCAGCCCAATATAAGAGAAATATTGACCGACCGGGAAACCGGGTTGTTGTTCGACCCGCAAAACTTTGAAGAAGCGGAAAAAGCGATCGTCGAGCTTTCGCAGGACCAAGGCTTGCGGGAACGCATCGGTAAAGCAGGCCAACAGCTGATTGAAACCCGGAAGTATACCTGGACAAACAATGCCGAGGAAATTGCTTCACTCGCAAATAAGGCGCTCGACTGGGGTTAGTCCGGCTATGCGCTCGTAATATATGCTTTCAGGGCTTCAGCTTCCTGCTCGGTTTCCTGGATACGTTCTTTGACTACATCCCCGATAGAAATCATACCCTTGAGGGTACCACCTTCGATAACTGGTACATGACGAATACGCCGCTCAGTCATCATAACCATCAATTGCTGAACACTGTCGTCTGCGCTGCAGGTGATAACTGATTTGGTCATCAGGGTTGCAACGCCGTCTTTAAGAACACCACCGCCGCGAATGGCCAAGCCGCGCACCACGTCGCGTTCTGAAATAATACCGCATAACTTACCTGCCCGCATAATCGGAATGGCGCCAATTCTGCGCTCGCCAAGAAGTTTTGCCACCTCCAGAACACTGCAGCTGTCCTCAAGCGCAATAACTTCACTATCTTTGGATTCTAGAATTTTTCCAACATTCATACGGGTTCTCCTGATTGGAGCCCAGCCGAAGTCCGACCGGACTTTCTTGCAAGTTCAATCAGTATGCACAATTTGTCTCCCGCGTGCAAAAGCAATCAATCTGTTGCTCCCCCAATGGTCCAACTTTATGGTGTGCAGCATTGTCACACCCTGTTGGAGTGTTGCTATTAAGCTGATAGAGCACAGCCACGCAGACAAGCGTTACATGAACGAAAGCATTTCAGATGAAAAAGATATTAATAATCGCCGTGTCGGTGCTGGCAGTCGCCGCCATCTCATTCTGGGGCCTAACGGTGTTGATTAGCATTCAAGGTGTTGAATTATCTATTCACGGCAAGATCGCCATGGCTATCGGCGTGGTGTTCACCTTTGGCATAGGCATCGGTTTGATGTCGCTGGTGTTTTACTCAAACAAACACGGGCATGACGCCACTGTATATCATTCTACTGATCACGTTGACGAAGACGAGGCTGAACGCTAAACAACAGACCTCGTCTTTACCTTTCGCGCGGAGCATGAACACGTGGGCGTTTCTGATTTTGAAGAATTTTGGGCTCTTGTAGTCGATGTATGGAACAACGGCTTTTACGGGGTCGATATTGGCCAAATGATCATCGCACTGAGCATATTTATCGTGCTTATGCTGGCGAGAAATCTGTTCACGCGCATTATTATACACCGCCTGGAAAAGTTGGTTTCCAAAACCGATAATGTGATGGACGACGCGCTGGTTGAAGCGCTGCGCAACCCCATTCGTTTTATACCTGTTGTGCTTGGTGTCTTTTTCGCAAGCACCTATCTTAGCCTGTCCGATGAACTGCAGTCATTCGCCACTAACGTAAACCGCAGCCTAATTGCTTTCGCTATCTTCTGGGCGTTGTACCGGGTATCTGATCCACTCAGTGAAATAATGATGCGGGCCGCCCACATCCTGACCGCATCGATGATCCAATGGCTGTCTAAAGCAATCAAAATAGCCTTTGCCCTGTTAGGTGCGGCAACAATCCTGGAAATTTGGGGTATTGAAGTCGGTGCCATTATCGCCGGCTTGGGGCTATTCGGCGTCGCAGTGGCGCTAGGTGCTCAGGATTTGTTCAAAAACCTGATTGCGGGCCTGTTTGTTATCGGCGAGCGCCGGTTTCAGCCCGGCGACTGGATTCTGGTCAAAGGAATTGTTGAAGGAACGGTTGAAGAAATCGGCTTCAGAACCACGACAGTAAGGCGCTTTGACAAGGCGCCTGTATACGTGCCCAATGCAAAGCTTTCCGACAATGCTGTAACCAACTTCTCGCGTATGACCTACCGGCGCATTAAATGGGTAATTGGACTGGAATATGGCTCGTCCGCTGACCAGCTAAACCAAATTCGCGATGCCATTGAAACTTATGTTGCTGACAACAAAGATTTTGCCAAGCCTGACGAAACATCAACTTTTGTTCGCATTGATAGTTTTTCTGACAGCTCTATCGATATCTTGCTCTATTGCTTTACCAAAACGACAGACTGGCTTGATTGGCTGGCAATCAAAGAGCAATTGTTGCTTGAAATCAAACGGATTGTTGAAACTGCGGGCACAGGGTTTGCTTTCCCAAGCCGCAGCCTGTATTTGGAAGCGATCGGCGATGACCTTGAAGTGGCACCGCTGCATTTAGCCGGAAAACGGCAATCTACGGAGACTGCAAATGACTGAGCGCCGCGTTACCATACGCACTGTACCGCAGCCTGCGGACCTTAATGTTAACGGAAATATTTTTGGGGGCTGGGTGCTGTCACAGATGGATATCGCCGGTGCAACTGTCGCCAAGGCGTGCGCAAATGGACCGGTCGCGACCGTTGCAGTTGAAGGCATGAAGTTTCACTTGCCCATTCAGGTGGGCGACGTGGTCAGTCTGTATGCCGAAGTTGAAAAGATAGGCAAAACATCTGTCGCTGTTGCAATAGAAGTGTTCGCAGAACGTGGACCAAACGCACAGGAACACAAGGTTACCGAAGGTTGCTATATTTTTGTGGCGGTGGATACCGACGGAAAACCCCGGCCTATTTCAAGTTGACTTGACGCCAGAACCAAACGCCAAAAAAGCATGGTGGTTAGCTGGGTTTTTTTGGTTCGTCGGGTGATTTAGGGGCAGCAGGTTTTCCGTCAGTGCCCTCCCCTACTTCAATGCCTTTACGGTCAAGTTCCGCGGTGCAAAAATTGGCCACTTTACCCAAAAATTCCTGCATTTCCGGCGTCACAGCATTGCGCGTCAGCTGAACCGACATATCTAGGTATGTTTCAAAACTCAGCTGTTTTTTGAACTCACTGACTGTGCAATCGCACAAGGGTTTACAGGTTTTCTCACCAAAACCAGGCACACAGCCGTTCATGCAGCGTTGGTGATCAAGCGCCAACAAATCGTCAGGGACTGGACTTTGCTGCGCTTGCGCAAAATTACCAGGTGATAAGGAAACTGCGAGCATTAGGACCATCACCGTGGCAAATCTGCTATTAATGTCGAACGAAAATTTCACAGTAACTCCCCGGTCACAATTATTTGTTAGTTTGCCTCTCGACAAGCGCCGAACGCAATCACATATTCAGGTTTGTACCCGCTTCCCATTCAACGGACTAGCGGTGAGCATAGCGTGAAATCAGTATGACTGGCAATTAAGGAAAAAACATGGCTGTCGCAACTTTTGGTGCCGGATGCTTCTGGGGCGTAGAAGAATTGTTTCGAACCCTTGACGGGGTTTCAAGCACCAGCGTCGGCTATATGGGTGGCAAAACCGACAATCCCACCTATCAAGAGGTTTGTACTGACACCAGCGGCCACGCTGAAGTTGTACAAGTGACTTTTGAGCCGGATGTGATTGCCTACGACAAACTGGTGGTTTTATTTTTTGAAAACCACAATCCGACCCAACTTAATCGCCAAGGCCCTGATTTTGGCAGCCAGTACCGGTCTGTGATATTTTACAGCGATGAAAGCCAGCGGGAGGCGGCCACACGCCTGAAAGATGAACTGGCGGCATCGGGTAAGTTTACCAAAAACATTGTGACTGCAATTGAACCTGCTGCTAACTATTGGCCCGCCGAGGAGTACCACCAACAATATTTGTTGAAGCGCGGCATGACCAGCTGCCACATTTAGCCGGTTTATTTAAGCACACCAACAGAGGCACTTGCGCCGTCAAGCCGCTTGTTTTTTGCCGTTACAGTTCTGACAAACACCATGCAATTCCAGGGTTTGGCCCTTGATATGGAAAGACTGGGCAGCGGCGGCACTAGTGACCGCTTTGCCTAGGGCGTCCGATGATACTTCCTCAACCGTCCCGCAGACATCACAGATCAAAAACTGACTCACGTGGTCACTGCCAGGATGCGGGCAACCGATGTAAGCGTTGAGAGATTCAATTTTGTGGACAAGCCCTTCTTCCATCAGGAAGTCTAGGGCGCGGTATACGGTAGGCGGCTTCGCAGACCCACCCTGTGTGGCGAGCTGGTCAAGTAGGTCATAGGCTTTAACCGCTTTATGGCCTTGCCAGATCATGGTCAGAATACGCCGCCTCAAATCGGTGAAGCGAGAGCCTCGCTCGGCGCAAATTTTTTCCGCTTCTTCAACAGCGTTTTCGATACAAACTTCGTGATTATGTGAGTGTGCCACAACAAATCCCCTGAAATCATAGAGTTTAATTCATAATACACGCAATATGCTGTAATTTCATAGCTGATTTTATCAAGTCATGCTTTGCTGCCGTTTCTTCGTAAAACTGCCAACAAGATACATAAACTATCTTGTTGGCATCTACAATTCGATGTTGTATTGTATACGGTCAAGATTGAGGGGTACTCATGTATTTAGATGCGGTCATCCAAGACATTACGGACGCAAATGACCCAGCCAAAATTGAAGCGATTATCAACGATTTTGCTTCCGAGGTTGGGATGGATGGCGCTTATATATTAAACTATCACCCTTCCCAAGGCCTTAGTTCTATAGACCAGCGACCAAACGAATGGCGCAATTTTTACCAGAGCAACGGGTGTGCTCACTATGACCCCATCGTGAGTCGCATGTTTAGTGGCCCAGGAAACTTTACATGGGACGAATGTGTTGCAGACTCTCGTTTAACAAAAAAACAAAAATCACTTTTATCTGAAGCCAGAAGCTTTGGACTCAATCAAGGGTACAATAACGTCATCAACGTTAACGAACACACCATGTCAGCTTGTTGTTTTTACAATCAGGATGCCAAGGATTTCTCCGAATCCATTCGTCACAATAAAGTAAGAATGGATGTCGTAGGAATTGCCGCCCAGTCTCGCCTGTCAGACCTTTTACACAAGCAGGTTGATATTCCCGTTCTCTCTGGAAGAGAAACTGAGTGCATCTCCTGGGCCGCAAATGGAAAAACAAATGACGAAATTGGAACTATCCTTAATTTGTCTTCCAATACCATTAATAGCTACATTCAATCCGCTTGCAGCAAACTTGGTGTTCGCACCAAGATACACGCGGTTGTAAAAGCAATACAACTTAAAATTATTTACCACTATAAATACACCCATTAAGCGATCTACCCCACTGGTTCGGCGGGGTGACAACTTTATGCATATAGTTAATTCTTTTGATCTACTCAAAAGGAGGTACCGATATGTATGTCACATTGATCACGCCAGAAAACCATCACCACTTCCACAGAGAGTTGGAAGCCATATTCAAACTGAGGCATAAAGTTTTTAACGAAGACCTCGGATGGAATTTGCCTCATGTCGAAGGGCAAGAGTTTGATAAATTCGATGCCCATTCCCTCCACTTTTTTGTAAGAGGGACTGATAACGAAATCATTGGTAGTTGGCGGCTGATGCCCACAACTAAGCCCTACCTGACAGCTGAGGCTTTTCCCGAACTACTAGAAGAGATTGGAATAGTATCTGATCCAAGCGTTTGGGACCTATCAAGAGGCTGCATTGACAGAGAAAAAATTGGGCCCGATAAAAAACTTAGGCGGGAAGTTATCGCTTCGCTGATTAGCTCTATATATGAGTTTGGCATTATGAATGGAATTGCCGAATTTCTAAGCGTTCAAAACAGAATTACAACAATAATTGCAAATCGGGCACTTGGCGATCCAGTTTGGCAAAGCCAAACGATCAATGCTGGGATAACCGACGCTACTTGCTACTCTTATGCGCCTTCTCTTGAGAGACTCTACGCGTTGAGAACTCAGTATAGGTTGGCAAGTCCAATTTTAAGCCAATTTCAAATAACCGAACTGCAAGCAGCAGCATAAGGAGGAAAAGATGGAACGTCTAACTAGTGAAATAGTGATTCCTAAAAAGTTTAGAAAAGACATCAATCTTTCCGAAAACAAAAACCAATATCAAGAGTGGATTGCTCGCTTTTGTTATGCTTCTGCAAAACTACCACCAAACACTGTCGAACATATCCTAGACTTAATGGAAACGTGCGGTGACAGCGAAAGCACTGGCCTCACTCATAAAGAAGGTAATGCATAATACCGGCGTCTAACCAAAGATATCCCTGACATACAAAAATGAATGGCGGTGATTACTCATCGCCATTCATCAACGCTTTCACTATAGCTGTCATGGCCGTCACACCCGTTTCAATAGTCGGTGCAGGGTCAGGCGCGAAAAACGGCGAATGCAAGCTGGGCAAGGCAACCTCTCCCTTTGCTGCGGCAGCAGCTTTTTCCGCGCCAACCGCTCCCAACCAAAAGATAACACTCGGGATTTTGTCCTCCGTCCTCCCATAATAAGCAAAGTCTTCGGCCCCCATAACTGGTGACAGCGTTTTCAATTGTCCGCACCTAAAACGTCGTTCAACGCTGCCTGCACTTGGGCAGTTAACGTCGGGTCATTATAGGTAGCAGGCGTTGCCTCACTGTATGTAACTTCTGGCCACAGGGTTTCCGGCAGACCCATCGACTGCGCCTGGGCGTGGGCTATACGCTTAATGCCCGCCAACAGATTGTCCCTGACTTCATCGGTGTAAGACCGCACAGTTAACTGCAAATGCGCATTGTTGGAAATTATATTATGTTTGGTACCCGAATGAATAGAACCCACCGTCACCACACCCGATTCCAAAGGTGACGTTTCCCGTGAAACCAGTGTTTGCAGGGCAACTACAATATGCGACGCTAAAACTACCGGGTCTTTGGTTGTGTGCGGATAGGCACCGTGTCCCCCAATGCCCTTAATAGCAACGTCCACTGAATCGACATTTGCCAGCGCATAGCCAGATGTCAAACCCACCTGCCCCGCTGGCAAACTTGCGCTGGTGTGCAGAGCTACGTTGTAGTCTGGCTTGGGGAATTTTTCGAACAAACCTTCTGCGATCATGGCCTTTGCTCCGCCAACCCGCTCCTCCGCTGGTTGGCCCACCAACACAACAGTGCCGCTCCAGTTGTCGCGCTTGGCAGACAAGCGACGCGCAAGTCCAACCAGCGATGTCATATGAATATCGTGCGCACATGCGTGCATCACTGGCACGGTTTTCCCTGCATCATTCAATCCAGTCGCTTTACTGGCGTAAGCCAAGCCGGTCTGCTCCTGCACGGGCAGTCCGTCCATATCTGCGCGAACCAAAACCGTGCGGCCACTGCCATTTTGCATAACTGCAACAACACCGTAGCCACCAACATTTTCCGTAACACTGTATCCAACCGAGCGAAGCTCTGCTGCAATCCGCCTAGACGTTTGTTCTTCATGGAACGAAAGTTCGGGGTTCTGGTGTAAATGCAAGTATAAATCCTGAAGATAGGAAAGCTCGCCTTGATCCTGTGCATTAGCCAAGCCCACGGGGGTGATAACTGACAGAAAAAACAAGCCTTTTAGCAATTGGCGGCGAACGTCAAGATATAGCCCCGTGATTGATTCCAAATTCATATTTCACCCCTATTGCTCTGTAATAAATTGCTCGTTTTCATCTAGATAATGCCGCTGCCTTTAGGCGCAATTGTCACATGGCGGTGGGTGGAAACCGACAATATCAAGCCGTATGCAACCATCCACGTCAACATGGCAGACCCTCCGTATGAAATAAGTGGCAATGGTACGCCGACCACCGGCAACAACCCCATAACCATGCCCACATTAATCAAGACATATAGGAATAGAGACACCGCCAATCCTGACGCCAGTAAGCGGCCAAATTGATTGCGGCAACCTATGCCCATTAACAACCCATATCCCAATACGATTCCGTAGAGTGCCAGCACAATCGCCGCGCCCATCAGTCCAAACTCTTCCACCAATGCGGTAAAGATAAAATCAGTTTTCATTTCAGGCAGGAAATTTAAATGGCTTTGGGTACCTTCCAAAAAGCCCTTACCAGTCGTGCCGCCCGACCCAATCGCGATCTTCGACTGGGCGATCTGATAACCCGCACCAAGCGGATCAGATTCCGGGTCAATGAAAGTTAAAATTCGATCGCGCTGATAATCGCGTAAAAACTGCCACGCCACTGGAATTGCTGCGGTAATAGCCACGCCAGATACTACAAATAGCCACGCTGGCACACCCGCTAGAAACATCACCGCAACACCGCCGACAACAATCATCAGTGCTGTCCCCAAGTCTGGTTGCCTGACAACCAGCGCCAAAGGAATAATCAAAAGCAACAGCGGCACCAACAGTGATCTGAGGCTTCTGCTCTGGAAATAATTGCGACCGTGAAAATAACGCGCGAGCGCCATCACCGTCGCGATTTTCACCAGTTCAGAGGGCTGCAAACGCATAAAACCAATGTCCAACCAACGTCGACCACCCATACCAGTGTCGCCAACCAATTCAACTGCCACAAGCAGCATGATGCCTAAAAACCAGGCCGGATAAGCGATTGCCATCCAATAACGGATATCAATCACAGCAATCACCAACATCACCATCAACGCCACGCCAAACCGAAGCATTTGCCTGCTGGCCCACGGGTCCCATGTCCCGTTGGCAACCGAATAAAGCATGGCAAAACCCGCAGCCGCCAACAGAACATTGGCGAGAACAACTCCCCAGTTAAGGCCAGCGATCCGCTGAAGAACAGGTTTCTCAACCCGCCTTGGGCCAAACATGCGTGCTGTGCCCATTAAACCTGATCCACTGGCGTTGATGGCTTGGGTTTTTCAGCTAAGGTAAAGTCCATGATTTTACGCGCCAAAGGCGCCGCCACGCTAGAACCGCCACCGCCGTGCTGTACAACAACAGAAACTGCTATTTTCGGCGCTTCAACCGGCGCATAGCCAACAAACAACGCATGATCCCGCGATTTCCAAGGTAACTCAGCATTGTCGATTACGCCGCCGTCACCAGCTCGCTCCTCCAGCGTTATCCGCCGCACCTGCGCCGTTCCGGTTTTACCTGCCTGTGCAATCGCCGATTTTTTGCGTGCATAATCATGGGCGGTACCACCCGGTTCCATTACCATCGCCATTGTTCGCTGAACTGTTGCCAGATGAAATGGATTGACATCAAGGGCAGGAAAGAAGGCTGCAACATCGTGATCGCCGCTCACCAAGCGGGGTACAACAGCCATGCCAGTGGCGAGCCGGGCGGTCATTACTGCCAGCTGCAGCGGCGTCGCCAACATAGCGCCCTGCCCGATCGCCACATTGAGGGTTTCACCCAATTGCCAAGACCGCTGCTGGTAAATACGCTTCCAGTCGCGGGTTGGTACCAAACCTTCTTTTTCACCGCCGACGCCGACGCCAAAGGTTGCGCCAAGGCCAAAACGTTTAGCCATGTCCGCAATCAGGTCAATATCAAGCTGTTCTGCAATTTTGTAAAAATAGACGTCACAACTGTTAGCCACCGCCTGCATCATATCCATTTTACCATGGCCGCGGTTCTGCCAACAATGAAAGGTATGATCGCCTAACCGGTGTTTGCCATTGCAGAAATATGTGCTGTCGGCAGAAATTAACCCCTGTTCAAGTGCCGCTAATGCAACAATCATTTTAATGGTTGAACCGGGCGGATATTGCCCGGAAACACTTTTATTGAGCAATGGGCTGCGCGGGTCCTTAAGCAAAGACTGCCAGTTGGCGTTGCTGATGCCTCGGGTAAATTCATTGGGGTCGTAACCGGGCGAAGACGCCATTGCAAGAACATCCCCGTTGGCAACATCAAGAACAACGACACCAGCTGCCTCTTCACCCAACTGATCAAACACATAGCGCTGCAACGCCATATCCAATGTCAGATGCAAGTCGCCGCCTCTGGCGGCCTCCTCCCGTGGTGGAAGTTCCCTAATTTCCCGCCCGACCGCGTTAACTTCAACCCGCCGGGTGCCGGAAGCGCCGCGCAATTGCGGCTCGTATCTACGCTCCAGCCCTTGGCGCCCAACCTTGAAGCCAGGTAACTGATACAGCGGGCTCTTGGCTACATCTTCGTCATCAGGGCTGGACATATAACCAATTAAATGCGCGATCGAGTTTCCACCGGGGTATAGTCTGCTCAAGCCTGCGTCGGTTTGAACACCTGGCAGCCTGGGAATTTCAACATTCAACCGGCTAAAAGTCTGCCAGTCCAGACCCTGTGCCAGCGTTACCGGCACAAATTGACGCTGACGCTTGATCCTGCGTTCAATTCGCGCAAGGCGGCGGTCATCAATTTCGATAATTTCCTGCACTTTTTTGAGCGTGGGCTGTAGTTGATCAGTTTGTTCGGGCACCAATAAAACCCGCAAGTCCTGCGTGTTGGTCGCCAGTTTTTCGCCGTTGCGGTCGAAAATTTCACCACGTTCGGGCGCAATTAGCCGAATAGAAATGCGATTCTTATCAGCCCTAAGTCGGTATTTTTCGCCGTTTACAACCGACAAATAATACAATCGCGCCCCCAGAGCCGCCAGCGCAAGGCCCTGAAATCCGGCAAGCAACAATGCTCGCCGTGAAAAAGTTTGATATCTTAGTCCTTCACGCACAACTTCGCCTTACAACATTAGTCGGCGCAACCGGCCAAGGATAAAAGCAACCGGTGCATAAAGGAATGATGTCACAAGCCACTGGAAAAAGACAGTATTCAGCGAAAGAACCGAGCCTGCAATTATCGACATAATCAACCAGGACAGAGCAAACAGTGCGAAAGCCATCACGGTGAAAACCATCCAGTGCACACCTCTGTTTCTGCCGCGGTAATGTTTCAGCTGGTTCAAAACGAACAAACGAGTAAGCAACAACGTTACGATATTGACGCCGAGTGGCACGCCAACCCAAAGGTCCAGGAACAGCCCAAGAAGGAAACATGCGCCGTATGGCATCAACATTGGCCTGTTAGACAACCAATAAAAACAGGAAATCAAAACCAGATGCGGCATGGCGTAACCCGCAACACTGCTTCCAAGTGGCAACAACATAATCATCGCCAACAAAAAGCTTACGCCCACTGGCATATAAGCGGCAAATCCCAGAGTACCGGGTTTATTTTGAGACGCTGGCATTATTGTGGCTGTCCGACCGGTTGACCATCAGAAGTTGGTTGCGTCACCTCAGGGGGTAGCGGCCGGTAGTCCATCACTCGAACAAAATCGAGGGCATCCAAAGCACTAAGCGGCCGTACCAAAAGAACTTCATCGTTAATTTCCGTGATTTGTCCTACCGGCACATCTGGCGGAAACAGCCCGCCATGGCCAGATGTTATGATGCGATCACCAATCTGTACGCCGCTATTGGCGGCCAAAAACCGAAGATGCATAAAGGGTTCGTTCAGGCCAACGGCAATAGCAACATCACCTGTTCGTTCCAGTCGAACCGGCACCCGACTGTTCAGGTCAGTTATCAGTAAAATGCGGGTGGTCCAATATCCGACCTCTATGGTCCGACCCACCAAACCCAGCTCATCAACCACGGGCAAGTTTGCTGCAACACTGTCGCTCGACCCGGCATTGATCAGAACACTTCGCTCAAATGCACCACCGCCAACGCCGATCACATGGGCGGTAGCGACTGGAGAAATTTCTCGTTGTGGCACTTTAAGAATTTGCCGTAGCTGCTCGTTTTCCTGAATAAGCCTTTGGGCTGCCTCACGCCATTGGCGTAGCTTTCCGTTCTCATCGCGCAGAGTCTGGTTCTCCAGATAGATGTCGGACACTCCAGCAACTCGTTCCATACCCGATTGTGCTAACCGAATTGGCTCCGCCAAAACCGACAAGACCGGCGCTACCGCATCATTTGCATAGCCACGTATTTGCCGCGGAACGCCAGGTCCGAAAGTTTCCAGCGCCAATAGCGCCAGCGCCAGCGCCAGATATAGCCAAAACGCGTCACGTCCACGCCCGGCCCGACGTAGACGAGTGGTTTGACCAGTTGTCTGCAAGGTCGGGTTCAGCTTAACGCCTCCCTTTGTTTGGCGGTCTAACTAAATTGAATAATTCAACTGCGTCAGTAGCTTTCGGTTAGTACGAGCCGAAGGTCTTCGTCTTCAAGGGCGCGCCCGGTTCCAAGCGCCACACATGTTAGCGGCTCTTCTGCAATTGTAACTGGCAGGCCTGTTGCCCGCCTGATCACTGTGTCCAGATCTTGCAACAATGCGCCGCCACCGGTCAGTACAACACCAAGGTCAACAATATCAGCTGCAAGTTCCGGCGCAGTTTGCTCAAGCGCAACTTTAACACCTTCAACAATGGCGCCCACCGGCTGCGACAGGGCTTCGGCTACCTGAAGTTGGTTAATCTCCAGCTCTTTAGGTACGCCGTTCATCAGATCGCGGCCCTTGATGGTCATGGTTTTTCCAACACCGTCTTCCGGAATAAGGGCTGTGCCAATTTCTTTCTTGATCCGCTCGGCCGTTGCCTCGCCTACCAGCAAATTGTGATTACGGCGAATATAGGCGATCAGTCCTTCATCCATTTTGTCGCCGCCAACACGAACAGACGTGGCAAAAACAATTCCACGCAACGAAAGAACGGCCACTTCTGTCGTTCCGCCGCCAATATCGACAACCATGGACCCTTGCGGCTCGGTCACCGGCAGGCCAGCGCCAATTGCGGCAGCCATTGGCTCATCAATCAAATAAACTTTGCGGGCTCCGGCCTGTTCGGCTGATTCCTGAATTGCCTTGCGCTCAACTGCAGTCGAACCTGACGGCACACAAACCACAACTTGCGGGCTGGCAAATGACCGATTGTGCACTTTTTGAATGAAGTGCTTGATCATTTTTTCTGCTACATGAAAGTCAGCGATAACGCCGTCTCGCAGTGGTCGGATCGCCTGAATGCCGTGCGGTGTTCGACCAAGCATCAGCTTCGCTTCATCGCCAACCGCAATAACGTGATCACGCCCCTGCTCGCTTTTAATTGCAACAACAGACGGCTCGTTCAGCACAATGCCGCGGCCCTTAACATAGACAAGTGTGTTGGCCGTCCCTAAATCGATGGCCATATCTGAGGAAAACATCCCGAGCAGCTTGGAAAGCATTTAGCGCCTCATAACTGTTGAAAAAACTATTGCCCCAATTGAGGCCCAAAGCTGGTTATGGGCCACTTATTGAACCGATACAAGCCTGTAGACAGCTCAAATGCCTTGGAAACCGCTTTTTTTTAACTGTTTAGGGCAAAAAAGATAAAATCCGGCAGCTTTATGGCGAAAAACCACCGGATTTTTACTAAAATTTGATTGTTATCCTGTCGCGGCTAGTGGGCTTTTTCCGCGCTTGACCAATAACTTGTTCGCCGCTGCAACATAGGCACGCGCTGCCGCAGTAACAGTGTCTTCGTGAGCGCCCTGCCCGTTAACCATACGCCCTTCTTCCTCAAGCCGAACTGTACATTCGGCCTGTGCGTCGGTGCCCTGGGTAATCGCATGGACCTGAAACAAAACCAGTTTGGGCGAAAAGTCTACCAGTTGCTTGATGCCATTAAATGCCGCATCCATCGGTCCCGAGCCATAGACCAGCGTTTTGCGTTCCTCGCCGTCGATGGTCATTGTCAGGTCCGCGACCGAGGTGCCGTCTGACGAGGTATGTGTATTCAACGAAATAACCTGCAGGCGGTAGGATGCAGTTGCAACCTCGTCGTCCACCAGCGCAATGATGTCCTCGTCGTAGATGGTTTTCTTGCGGTCAGCGAGCTCTTTAAAACGCTTGAAACAATCCTGAAAGGCGTTGTCGCCAACTTCATAGCCCAACTCCTGCAATTTATCGGCAAAGGCGGCTCGGCCCGAAAGTTTGCCCATAACCAGCGTGGTTTTGGTCACACCGACCGATTCCGGGGTCATAATTTCATAGGTTTCCGCATTCTTCAGCATACCGTCTTGATGAATGCCCGATTCATGAGCGAAAGCATTGGCACCAACTATTGCCTTGTTATTTTGAACACTGAACCCGGTTACGGTAGAGACCAGTTTGCTGGCGCGTAAAATATCGGTTGTCACAATGTTAGTGGCAAAAGGCATCACATCTGCTCGTGTGCGCAGCGCCATGACAACTTCTTCCATTGCTGCATTGCCCGCACGTTCACCGATACCGTTGATGGTGCATTCGATCTGGCGCGCACCGCCCATAACACCAGCAAGTGAGTTGGCCACAGCCAGTCCAAGGTCGTTGTGGCAGTGCGTGGAAAAAATCGCTTGGTCAGCATTGGCGACATTCTCAATCACATCACTAAACATCTTACCGTATTCTTCCGGCGTTGTGTAACCAACCGTATCAGGCAAGTTAATTGTTGTTGCCCCGGCTTTGATCGCGGTATCGACGGCGCGATAAAGAAAATCCATGTCTGTACGAGTAGCGTCTTCGGCGCTCCATTCCACATCATCAACATAGCCCCGGGCTCTGCTAACTGATTGGTGAATAGCGTCAATCACTGCATCCGGCTCCATCTGAAGTTTAACTTTCATGTGAAGTGGACTTGTGGCGATAAAGGTGTGAATACGACCGCTGGCAGCGGGTTTAATCGCTTCGGCGGCGCGATCAATGTCGCCGAGGGCGGCGCGGGCCAGCGAACAAACTGTTGAGTTTTTCACCTGCTTGGCAATTTTATTGACACAGTCAAAATCGCCGTTTGAAGCAATGGCGAAGCCAGCTTCAATAATATCAACCCCCATTGTTTCCAGCATTTCTGCAATACGCAGCTTTTCTTCCAGGGTCATAGAGGCGCCGGGGGACTGTTCTCCGTCGCGCAAAGTTGTGTCGAATATCCGCACACGATTGTCATCACGGTGTGACATTTTAAATTCCTGTATTGTCTGATGTAATTTTGAACTTTGTTTCAGGCTGGTCCCTCAAGCACCGAAACGTTCAATGTCGTTTCTGCCGCCGTGCTCAAGGGCCGATTAGTCGACCAGCGTCCAATAGAAGAAGTGATAGGAGAAGCCCCAGCGCTGCCAACGTAATCGTCCGAGCATAAGCATTCTGCCGCTGCGAAACAGCGATAGCCTTTGCTTGGGACTTTTTTAGGCGCGAACGGTTCATTTAGCTTCTAACACTTTCAATTTATACCTAATTAGCATTGAATAATTACTATATTGTTTACTATCGACATATGGAAGTGAAATATTATTTCAAAAAAAGGGCGGCCTCAGGAGAAGACCGCCCAACAGGTTTCACGGTTTTCCGTGACTTAGTTTGTTAGTTTTTAGCTTTATCAACCAGCTTGCCTTCTTCCATCCATGGCATCAAACCGCGCAACTTGGTTCCCACTTCTTCAATGGGATGGCGCTCCGCCAAGCTACGGTGTGCCTTCATCTCGGGATTGCCAGCTGCGTTATCAAGCATGAAGTCCTTCACGAAGCGTCCTTGCTGAATATCTTCCAGCACCCGCTTCATCTCGGCTTTGGTTTCCGAAGTAATAATCCGCGGGCCAGTTTTATAATCGCCGTATTCCGCAGTGTTTGAAATTGAATAGCGCATATTAGCAATCCCGCCTTCGAAAATCAGATCCACAATCAGCTTCACTTCGTGTAGGCACTCAAAATAAGCCATTTCCGGCGCGTAGCCCGCCTCTACCAAAGTTTCGAATCCAGCTTTGATGAGCTCTGATACGCCACCACACAACACCGCTTGCTCGCCGAACAAATCAGTTTCACATTCTTCGCGGAAGTTAGTTTCAATAATGCCAGACCGGCCACCACCGATGGCGGACGCGTAGGACAGACATAGGTCGTGTGCCTTGCCAGACGCGTCCTCATGAACCGCTATCAAACAAGGAACGCCCTTACCCGCTGCATATTGACTGCGCACTGTATGGCCCGGTCCTTTAGGTGCCACCATAATAACGTCCAGGTCCGCGCGGGGCTCGATAAGCCCAAAGTGAATGTTTAAACCATGAGCGAACATCAACGCTGCGCCCTGCTTCATATTGGCTGACAGCTCATCGGCATAGATGGCCGCCTGTAGTTCGTCAGGTGCAAGTATCATCACCATATCAGCTACAGCAGCAGCCTCGGACGCTGTTATGGTTTCAAATCCAGCGGCTTCCGCCTTTTTGCGGGTAGAAGACCCATCCCGCAAGGCGACAATTACACGCTTGACGCCACTGTCACGAAGGTTGCCCGCGTGGGCATGGCCCTGGCTACCATATCCAACAATTGCAACGGTCTTGTCCTTAACCAAATTAACGTCGGCATCACTATCAAAATATACACGCATGTTTAACATTCCCTATAGTTCGAGGCGTGCGGCGCCCCGTTTAAAAATTTACTAATTAAAGTCCTGTGTCGCCGCGCGCCAGGGCCACAGTCCCGGTTCTCGCAACTTCAACCAACCCAAGTTCACCCATCAGATCGACAAAAGCCTCCAGCTTGTCTGCCGATCCGGTCAGTTCAAATACAAAGCTTGTACGCGTCGAATCAACGACGCTGGCACGGAAGGCGTCTGCCAATCGCAGCGCCTCAACCCGCTTTTCGCCCTCGCCCGTCACTTTGACCAATGCCAGATCACGCAGTACATGCGGCCCTTCTATGGTTAAGTCGGCAACTTTTTGCACCGGCACAAGACGATCCAACTGCGCTTTGATCTGTTCGATCACCATGCGGGTGCCGCTGGTGACCACTGTAATGCGCGACCGGCTATCAGTTTTGTCAACTGCTGCCACCGTCAGGCTTTCAATATTATAGCCGCGCCCTGAAAACAGGCCAATTACACGTGCCAAAACACCTGCCTCATTGTCTACAATCACACTGATTGTGTGCGACGCTACCGTGCCTTTTTCCTTCATTGCCGTGCCATCCGTATTTTAGTATTTACCCGTTAGACCACTGCTCGCCAGTCGATTAAACCTGAGCCAGTGCATCAGCGTCTGTTGTTTTGCTGGCGCTGTCCCCGTTCAACATCATTTCATTGTGCGCCGCTCCCGCAGGCACCATGGGGAAACAGTTTTCCAGCTTGGCGACACGGCAATCCACAATTACTGGTCCGTCGGTTTCAATCATTTCCTTAATCACGCCGTCCAATTCAGCTGGTTTTTCAACTTTCAGACCCTTGATTCCGTACGCTGCACCGAGGGCTTCAAAATCAGGCAAACTGTCTGAATAGCTTTCGGAATGCCTCCCCTCATAGCCTAAGTCCTGCCACTGACGAACCATGCCCATAAATTCGTTATTCAAAATAAATATCTTAACCGGCAGATTATACTGGCTGATCGTTCCCAGTTCCTGAATATTCATTTGAATAGACGCTTCGCCAGCAACATCAATGCAAAGCCGATCTGGAAAAGCGATTTGAGCACCAATAGCAGCAGGAAGGCCGTATCCCATCGTGCCAAGCCCACCAGACGTTAACCAGCGATTGGGTGCATCGAAACCTATGTACTGCGCCGCCCACATTTGATGCTGGCCAACTTCAGTTGAAACAATCGGATCGAGATCTTTGATCATTGCCTGTAAGCGTTCCAATGCTTTTTGTGGCATAATTACAGAGTCGCTGTCCTGGTATGAAAGACACTTCTTGGCGCGCCAGGTTTCAATTTGCTGCCACCATTCGTCCAGTGACGGTTGGGCTACCGAATAGTTTTCCTCGTTCCATATTTCGATCATGCGCTGGATTACCCGACCAGCGTCACCGACAATAGGAATATCAACCGCGACATTTTTGTTGATTGATGACAGGTCAATATCCACATGGATTTTTGTCGAACCGGGCGAGAAGGCATCGATACGGCCAGTCACACGGTCATCAAACCGTGCGCCAAGTGCCACCATTACATCGCTGTCATGCATCGCATGGTTCGCCTCCCAGGTGCCGTGCATACCAAGCATACCAAGGAACTGTTTGTCACTGGCCGGATAACATCCGAGCCCCATCAGAGTATTGGTCACAGGGAAACCGGTTAACTTGGCCAGTTCATGCAACAAGCCCGATGCATCCGGCCCGGAATTAATAATACCACCGCCTGCATACAATATCGGCCGCTTTGCATTGGCCATAGCGCGCACCGCCTCACGAATTGCAACATCGTCACCGTCAAGTTGCGGCCTGTAAGTTCGGTGTTCAACATGCTCGGACTGTCGGTAGGTGCCAGCTTCCACCTGAACATCCTTGGGCATATCAATCACCACAGGACCTGGCCGTCCGTTGGTTGCAACGTAAAAAGCCTCCTGGAACACTCTGGGAATATCGCTTGTTTCTTTCACCAGATAATTATGTTTCGTGCAGGGTCGCGTGATACCAACGGTGTCCGCTTCCTGGAATGCATCATTGCCGATCAGATGCCGGGCTACCTGCCCGGTAATACAAATCATTGGAATCGAATCGAGCATGGCATCAGTCAACCCGGTAACCGCGTTCGTGGCCCCGGGGCCAGATGTAACAAGCACAACACCCGGTTTGCCAGTGGACCGGGCGTAGCCTTCTGCTGCGTGGGTTGCAGCCTGTTCGTGGCGAACCAGAATATGCTTGATTTTATCCTGTTTGAAAATTTCATCATAAATCGGCAGAACGGCACCACCTGGATAACCAAAGACCACTTCCACACCCAGATCTGTCAAAGCTTTGAGGATCATCTGAGCGCCGCTCATTTTGGTCGCGGTGCCCGGCGCTTTATGCTTAATCGCCATAGGTGCAGCCATTGGTCAATGCTCACGTTCAGTTAAAATTTCTCGATGAAATAGGTTAATTCAACACCAATTCCAAACTAAAAATACCCGCCCTGATCTTTCAAAACTGTGGGCAATCCTGGATGCCGTTTCCCCATAATAATTGGGGGCGCTCCAAGAGCGCCCCCGGGGTGGGTCTCGTCACAGTTGAGATCTGCTTTGGGCTATCAGATCTCAGACGACATCGCAGGCTGGCGTGACATCGTCTAATCCTGTTTTATTGTACGATAATTACTCAGTCAACCTAATTTTTGATTATTTTAATAACATAAATGTCATTTTATGTTTCCATATATTGCGTATTTTCGCCATCCCAGTGAGAAAACTGATTTCTAAGCCAGGTTAATTGCCGCTTTGCAAACCGGCGTGTCTGCATTTTCGCCTCCTCTGTCGCAGCGCCCAAGCCATTTGTACCGGCCAGATAAGCCGCCAATTCTGGTACTCCCAGCGCCCGCATAATGGGAAGTTCTGGTGACAGACGGCGTGCAATCAGCGCCTCTACCTCAGCGATAGCTCCAGCCTTTATCATAAGGTCAAAGCGAAGATCGCATCGCCGATATAGCTCGCCGCGCTCCGGAATGATGACGGTCTTGTCGACCAACCCTGCCCTGTCATACTCTGCCATCGGCCCGGGCGGTGTATCCTGTTGCCAAATACTTAGCGGGGTACCGGTTGCACGATATACCTCAATCGCCCGCGAAACCCGCTGGCTGTCACCGGAAGCCAACCGCGCTGCTGCCTCAGGGTCAACGTCCTGCAACTGGAGGTGCAGTGCCGGACTACCGTCCCGTTCGCACTCGGCGCGCACAGCGGTCCTGATATCCTCAGGGATGTCAGGGATTTTCGCGATACCATCAAGCAGGACCTTGAAATACATGCCGGTGCCGCCGACCAAAATGGGAAGTTTATCTTCCTTCCAGGCCGACTTTATCTCCGTCATCGCCGTTTCTGCCCAAAAAGCCACCGAGCATGCCTCGGAACCATCCAAAAACCCATACAAACGATGAGGGGCCTGCGCCTGTTCGTTTGCTGAAGGGCATGCAGTGAGGATAGGCAAATCCTTATAGACCTGCATACTGTCGGCGTTGATTATGATACCGCCGCGCTTCTTTGCCGCTTTAAGCGCGAATGCTGACTTGCCGCTGGCGGTGGGACCTGCAATAAAAAGGGCGCGTTTCAAATCTCGAACTCACTTGTCTGTCTCAACATCGGAATGTTTCAATGGATATCGTTTTGACCCTTGTCGTCAACCCCGGTCAAGCTGCTGTGCTTGAAAAAGCGGTTATCAACCTTCACGACAGCATCACCGAGAGCAAGTTTCAAATAGCAACGCTGTCGCCAGGACGCGCGGTCGATATTCATTTTTCTGCGGAGTCGGTAGCGGATGTGAATGCGGGAATTGCAAACTCGCTTATACTGAGCCCTAATGTCGACTGGTGCGTTCAGGAAAACGGCGCAATGCGGCGCAAAGCAATGCTGATCGCCGATATGGATTCGACAATGATCACCGTTGAATGCATTGACGAACTGGCTGACTTTGTCGGAGCGAAAGACAAGGTTTCTGAGATCACCGAAGCGGCCATGCGCGGTGACTTAAATTTCGATTCCGCGCTGCGGGAACGGGTGGCGTTACTAAAAGGCCTTCCGGTTGAACAGCTTGACGCCTGTTACCACGATCGCATTGAGATAATGCCGGGTGCGCGAACGCTGGTACAAACCATGGTTGGGAACGGCAAATTCGCCGCGCTGGTTTCCGGCGGATTCACCTTTTTTACCGAGAAAGTATCAAAGCAGATCGGATTTCAGTCCAACCGGGCCAATATTCTGGAAATCGAAGTGGGCAAACTGACAGGCAATGTCATTGAACCCATATGCGGTGCGGAAGCAAAACTGGAAGCACTGAACGACTATTGCGGCCAACTCTCCATCGACCCGAACGCTGTGATCGCGGTGGGTGACGGGGCCAATGACATCCCCATGATACAGGCCGCCGGACTTGGTGTCGCCTTCCACGCTAAACCGAAAACAGCTGCAGCTGCACACGCGGCCGTTGGTAACGGTGACCTGACCACTCTGCTATTCTACCAAGGCTACAGGGAAGCCGAATTCATTTCGGACTGACAGTTGAACCATAAAAAAAGGGCCGCCGAAGCGACCCTTTTGTCTGATCAATAGTTGGCCAATAGCTGACCACCAATTTGACTACGGTTTAGTTGTCATCATTGTCGGTGGTAAGCCGAAGTGGTACATGCACTGTGTTGCCGCGCAGGTTGATCAGAACCAAAGCACGGTCCCGGCCTGCGTCAATAGCTTCGTTAAACAAGTCAACAACCTCGCCCGCACTTTCAACTTTCCGCTGATTAACACGCACGATAACTGCGCCAGCACGTATGCCCGCGCGGTATGCTGCACTGCGGCGAGATACACGAACAACCGCAACACCTTCAACGTCGGTGTCCAACTCGTAGCGCTGACGGAAGCTGTCGTTCAGTGTTGCAAGCTCCATGCCCTCAACCAGTTCGCGGCCTGACCTATCACGGGGACGCTCACGTTCGTCGTCGCCTTCGTCGTCAGGTACGATGCCAGACTGTTCGTCTGAAAGTGCGCCAGTGCGAACCGACAATGTTTGCCGCTCACCGCCGCGGACAATCACCACATTAACAGCTTTATCAATCGGCGTACGTTTCACGAGATTGCTGAGCGTATTGGAGTTGATAACTTCTTTACCGTCCCAGGTTACGATGATGTCGCCTTCCTGAAGCTCTGCAAGATCTGCCGGGCTGTCAGGCTCAATTCGTGTGACCATTGCGCCGTCCTTGATATCAAGGCCGAGCGTTTCGGCAATTTCTTCGGTCAAAGGCTGAATGCCCACGCCTAACCAACCGCGGCGCACTTTGCCGTGCTCTTGCAGTTGCGCAACAATATTTTTTGCATGGTTGGACGGAATCGAAAATCCGATGCCCACATTGCCGCCAGACGGCGATACAATAGCGGTATTCACGCCAATGACTTCACCCCTCATATTAAACAGAGGGCCACCGGAATTACCGCGGTTAATGGATGCATCTGTCTGAATAAAGTCCACATCATTGGTATTACCCAAGTTGCGGTTACGCGCAGAAATAATCCCGGCTGTTACCGTTCCGTTTTGACCAAACGGATTACCAATTGCCATAACCCAGTCACCAATGCGGCTTACTTCGTCGTTACCCCATTTCACTGCGGGGAAATCGTCGCCGTTTTCATGTTCGATTTGCAGAACAGCGATATCAGACAATGCATCCCGCCCGATTACGGTTGCGGTATAATCGTCGCGGTTGGGGAATGAAACAGTTATCTCGTCGGCGCCTTCAACCACATGGTTGTTTGTGATTACAATGCCGGACTTGTCGATTACAAAGCCAGAACCAAGCGATCGCGCCTGGCGAGGCTCTTCTTGCTCGCGCTCAAAACGGTCTCGAAACTGGTCCCAAAATTCTTCAAACGGCATGCCCTCTGGGATTTGAGGCACGCTGCGATTTCCGCGTCCACGCCCGCGTACTGTTTGCACAGTTGATATATTTACCACGGCGGGTGAAAGGTCTTCAACCAAATCGGCAAATGTAACTGGCCGATCGTCCGCCTCGGCAGATGGCACAGCCATAATTGCCATTGCGGCAATAAGCACAGCAAAAAGCATGGCTTTTGGCAGCCAAATAGTGGCTCGCTGGTCTAGTGTTTTTGTCAAGTAAGTGCGCAAAGCACCTCTCCTTATTTTATTAACTCATTACTCTTGTCTGTACAGAAACAGTTTAAAAAACATTACATGCTCTGTACGAGCCATACAATGGCTACACCAATCGCAGCCATGGTCAAGCCCATCCCCCGTAGCTTTGCGGCGGGTTGTTCAAGCATTGCGACAAGCAGCGCTTTCATCCCCTCCGGTAACAGTGCATAGGCCACGCCCTCTATAAAGAGAGCGAGGCCTATGCCTATGATTAAAAGCGACCAATCCAAGTCAAACACTCAAACTGGCACTGACATATCTATTAGTTTTTGCCGCCATTGGAATTCACAAACAGCTTAAAGAAGTCACTATCCGGTGAAAGCACCAAACGGGTGTCATCTTTACCAAGCGATAGCCGGTAGGCCTGCATAGTACGGTAGAATTCGAAAAACTCTTCGTCTTTACCGAAAGCGTCCGCAAAAATCTTGGTTGCAGCACCATCCGCTTCACCGCGAATAATCTGTGACTGTTTCTCTGCTTCAGCGACAAGAACCGCCACCTGACGATCAGCGTCTGCACGAATTTTCACCGCGTCGCGGTTTCCTTCAGCTCGCTTCTCAGCAGCTTCTTGTTGGCGTTCCGTTTCCATACGCTGGAAAATCGCTGTGCTATTTTGTGGCGGCAGGTCAACGCGTTTTAACCGTACATCAATGACCTCAAGGCCAATTGTTGCAGCTTGCTGGTTTGTGATGCGGCTAATTTCAGCCATAAGGCTTGCTCGTTCGCCAGACACAATATTATTCATCTCTACCTTACCAAGAACATTACGAACGGTTGTATCCATAATCTTGTCCAAAAGGTCATTTGCGATAACGTCGTTCGCAGCAGCCTGATAACGCTTCAACGGATCTACAATTCGGTAGCGGGCAAAACTATCAACAACAATCCGACGCTGATCACTGGCCAGAACCTCTTGTGGCCGACGATCAAGACTAAGGATGCGTTTGTCGAGATATATGACCTGTTCCACGATTGGCAGTTTGAAATGCAAACCCGGACTTGGGATTGTTCGCTTAGGTTCACCAAATTGAACTACAAGCGCCTGCTCGCGTTCGTCAACGGTATAAACGCTGTCAGCGCCAATGAACACAATGATTAAGAGAATAACAATCCCGAATATTGATTTACCACTCATGATTATTGCCCCCCGTCTTTGGGTTTATTGAGTTCATTGAGCGGCAGATATGGCACCACGCCTGATCCACCGTCACTGTCCAAAATTATTTTATCCATTCCAGCGAGAATTTGCTCCATCGTTTCCAGGTAAATCCGCTTCTTCGTAACATCTTTAGCCTGAGCATACTCATTATAAACCGAGGTAAACCTTGCCGCTTCACCTTCTGCGCGCGCAACTGTTTGCGCGCGATATGCTTCGGCCTGTTGAAGCATGCGCTCAGCTTCACCTTGTGCTTTAGGCAACACCTCATTGGAATATCTGGTTGCTTCGTTTCGCGACCGCTGTTGATCAGCTTCTGCGCGCTGAACATCAAGGAAGGCGTCTTTCACTTCGTCCGGCGCTTCAGACTCGATGATCTGCACCCGCAGCAGCGTAACGCCCGCTTGGTATTCATCCAGATTGGCCTGAATACGCGTAAGCGCCTCGGCTTCAATCTGACCACGCGCGGTTGTGATAATCGGCGTAATCTGGTTTTGACCAACCAGTTCCCGCATTACACTTTCTGAAACTGCTTTAATGGTGCCTTCCGGCTCGCGCAGTTGAAACAGAAAATCACCCAAGTCTTTAATGCGCCATACGACATTGAAACGAACATCAACGATATTTTCGTCCTGGGTCAGCATTAAGCTCTCGCTCAAACTACTATTGCGACGAGATGATGCATTATTGTTACCCACAGAGATTGTCTGTTCGTCGGTGACGCCGCGAATTTCAATCGACTCAAAAGGTTTCGGAATCCATCCAAGCCCCGGGCTTTTAAGTTCGGTGCGTTCGCCGAACCTAAGCACAACGCCTTGCTGGTTGGCTTCGATTTCATACAGACCCCACCAAGCGTAAATAAATGCGATTGCCAGGCCAGCAAGCAAATAGCCGCCTTTGCCGCCGGGTAGTGCATTTTTTAACTTTTCCTGACCCTTGCGGATCACTTCGTCAATATTGGGTTCATTGCCGCCGCGGCCCCCACCGCCTCGCTGACCATTTCCCCAAGGATTATTGGGGCGATCACCGTCTCCATTATTCTGCCAGGACATACTTTACTCCTTCCGGCGTCACATACGTGACATTTTTGGCAAGCCGCCTATATAGAAAGCCTGTGTGTTGAATAGGTATATATGTTACGCACACCGCGCCTGCAATGATGTAGGACGATTTTTCCGTCACATTTGCGACCAAAAGAGATATTTATGGACAATAACCTGAAAAAAACCGTCGAACAGAAGCTCGCGGCGCACAAAATAGCTGGGCAAGACCAGAACATTGTCACAGCTGGTTACGTCAGCGCGGTTATCGTTGAAGGCGGTCAGGTCGGAATCGTGCTTGATTTTGGCGATCAGGCCCCAGACGGCGCCAGTGCATTGCGGGCGGCCATTGAAAAAGACGTTCAAACAATTGACGGCATCAAAGCAACAAACGTTGTTGTCACAGCCTCCCGGCCCGCACAGGGACCGCAAGCGGTAAAACAAGCGCCGCAGCTGCGCCCTGCGCCAAAAGCACCACCCACACCAACTGCTATTCCCGGCGTGAAGCATATTGTGGCGGTGGCCAGCGGCAAAGGCGGCGTCGGCAAATCAACAACTTCAATCAATTTGGCCCTGGCACTGCAACAACAGGGCCTGAAGGTTGGTGTTTTGGACGCTGATATTTTTGGTCCGTCGCTGCCCACGTTGGTTGGGTTGGATAAAAAACCCCAAACCAAAGACAAGATCATCCAACCACTTGAAGCCTACGGCCTGAAACTTATGTCGATCGGGTTCCTAATCGACGTGGATCAGCCCGTGGTTTGGCGCGGACCCCGGGTCATGGGGGCGACGCAACAGCTTCTCAAAGACGTGGCATGGGGGCCACTAGATGTATTGATCGTTGATATGCCGCCCGGAACCGGCGACGTGCAACTAACCATGGTGCAACAGGCGCCGCTTTCAGGCGCGGTTATCGTGTCAACACCGCAAGACCTTGCGCTGATCGACGCGCGCAAGGGTTTGGCCATGTTCGAGAAAGTAGATGTGCCGATCCTTGGTATCATTGAGAATATGACCAGCTTCATTTGCCCGCACTGCGACGGCGAAAGCCATATATTTGGCCACGGCGGCGCAGAAAAAACGGCACAGAAAATCGGCTGTGAATTCCTTGGCGGTATTCCGCTGGAAATGGCGGTAAGAGCCAGCGCAGACGACGGCATTCCCCTGATGACGCAGACCACCGACAGCGCCGCACAAGTAGCTTACGCACATATCGGAAAACGAATTTTCGAAAAGCTTGGTTAGTCCAACATTATCGCCGCTTATATACTACGAAGGAATAAGCTGGTGCTCCCGCCTCAGTGCCGTGACGCTTTCGGGAAATTTCACGCCATGATGCAGCGCTGATTTCAGGAAAGAAAGTATCACCCGTCACA
>JAALKD010000039.1 GCA_011088215.1 Sphingomonadales bacterium
CCCCCCCCCCCGCCCCCCGCCGCCCCCCCCCCCCCTGGCCCCGCCCGCCCTGGCGGCAAACGGTATGTTGTCCGAGGCAGCAGCCGGTAAAATCAGCGAACAACCGCCTGCGGTAAAGTCCGCTGTGGCTGGGCGCAACATCCGCTATTTCACCGATTGGGTAGAAAGCGAGGCCAGACGCCTTGCGCCGAATGCGCGGGGAAAGTCCCTATTGATCTTCACCACCCTTGACCCCAGCATCCAGCGTGCCGCCACATTGGCCGTGGCACGCGGCCTGAACGGTGAGGGAGAAACCCGTGGCGCGACCCAAGGTGCACTTGTTGCCATCGACCATGACGGGGCTGTGCGTGCCATGGTGGGCGGCAAAGATTACGGCGAAAGCCAATATAACCGCGCCACACAAGCGCGCCGCCAACCGGGCTCCGCCTTCAAACTGTTTACTTATATTGCTGCGCTGGAAGCCGGCATCAAACCCTCAGACCGCTATGTGGATAAAGCCACGGTAGTCGGCGATTGGGCACCAAAGAACTATAGCGGCAAATTCAACGGTGAAATGAGCGTTCAGGAAGCTTTCGCCCGCTCGATCAATACAATCGCAGTTCAGGTATCTGAGCAAATTGGCCGCGACAAAGCGGCGTCCGTCGCCAAACGGCTAGGCGTCGCGTCGCGCATCAGTGCAGTACCCAGCCTGCCGCTTGGCACCGAGGAAGTGGGCTTACTCGAACTGACCAGTAGCTACGCAGCGGTTGCCAATGGTGGTCATTTTGCCGCCCCCTACAGTATTGTTGAAATTGCTACGCTGGAGGGCGAAGTATTGTTTCGGCGCACGCCGACACCGCCCTATACGGTTATGCGCAGCGACATCGTCAGCGACATGTCGCGCATGTTAACCAGCGTGGTCAAATGGGGCTCCGGCAAAAGTGCAGCCCTAGCCAGACCAGCAGCAGGAAAATCAGGCACATCGCAGGATAACCGGGATGCTGTTTTTGCAGGCTTTACCAGCGACATGACCGCAACCGTTTGGGTAGGTAACGATGATGGTGCACCAATGAAAAATGTCACCGGTGGCGGCCTGCCCGCGCGCATATGGCGCGACTTCATGACGGAAGCGCATGCCGCACTGCCGGCACGCCCATTGTTAGCTGACGCCGCTATATACAGTGCCGCCGCCACGGACAGGGCGCCCGATCCACGGCGAATCATTGCTGAGCAAAAACCGCCAGAGCCTGCAGAGAAAAAGAAGAAAAAAAGCCTGTTCAGCCGCCTGTTTGGCAAGGATTGAAATTAAGCTGCATCAAACCCTGACCGTGGGTTTTCAACCATTTTCGTTCGGCTTTATAGTCTGGAATGCAGTGCTGCACATGATCCCAAAACTGCGCCGAATGATTCATCTCCAACACATGGGCCACCTCGTGCGCCGCCACATAGCGCCGAACGCTAGGCTCGGCCATCACAAGTCGCCAGTTGAACCTGAGAGTGCCGCTGCTGGAACAGCTCCCCCACCTGCTTTTCATGTCGCCGATACTGACCCGCTTGAAGGAAACACCCAGCATTTCAGCAAAATAAGCCGCATCTTCGCTGAGTCGCTCTTTTGCCTGCGCTTTCAACCAGCGCATCAGTCGAGCGGGCGCCTGATCTGCTGGCCCACCCACGTGGATTTCGCCGTCAACCAGTTTAACCCCACGCGGTGGCTGGTTGCTAAAATATATAAAGCAGGTCTGGCCGCAAAAAGGTATTTCCGCACCGTCAGCTATAGGCGGCCGCGCACTAACTTTTGCACGCTCGGTCAACAACCAGGCATTATTTTCATCAAGAAATTTCTGCAATTTACCCACTGATACATGATTTGGCGCGGTAAGTTTGATCTCGCCTGACAGTCCATCAACTCGCAAAATCATCTTTTTTGCCTTGGCGTTGCGGCGCAGCTTCACCGGATGGGCAACACCGGAAATAGTGGCAAGCAATGGCTTGGGGTCAGCAAACAGTTTCATGCGGGCCAGTCAGCAAGATGGTCTTCAAAATCACCAGCCACACGCTCGTCAACCACGCGGCCTTTGACCGACGCACCCACGGCGTGAATGGTTTTGTCATCACCGGCAACCAACGGATGCCAATGAGCAGTTCCTTACCCTCATAAAGCAAGCGGTATGCGCAGGTACTGGGCATCCAGGGCAACTTGTCCAGCAAGTCGACCGTCATAACAACGCAGTTGCCCACATAGCGCTGACGGGTGATATATTTACCGCACTTGATTGTCTCCGGATCCAGAAACCGGCAAGCGACATTTGTATAATGTATTTCACCTGTTTCGTCGTCTTCCAGCTTGTGCAAACAGCATTTGCCACAACCATCGCACAGCGATTCCCACTCCTGCCGATTCATCTTTTCAAGTGGTTTTTCGCGCCAGAAAGCCATTTTCAATCCATTACGGCCAAGTATTCAGATGCCTGCAAGACAATGCTACTCTGCTTTCTCTAACACTGACGCTAGGCTCTGCGCAATATCATCCGGTTTGTCACGGGATGAAAACAGTCGGACATAATTACCGTCAGGGCCCATAACAAAAATAACCGCTTGATGATCCATCAGGTAATCTGTTGTACCGGGCTGCTCGCGCTTGGCGAAATAGACCTTATAATTTTGTGCCACTGCGGTGATTTCTTCCAGCGTTCCGGTCAGGCCGAGCATTCGCGGATGGAAATCAGGCAAAAAGCCGGCAAGCTCTTCGACAGTGTCCCGCTCGGGATCAACGGAAATGAAAAGTGGCTGAAGTGGCGTGGTGTCATAGCCTTGCTTTTCTAAGGAATAGAGCGCAACTGACAGTTTTTGCAGGTCAAGCGGGCAAACGTCAGGGCAAAAGCTATAGCCAAAATACACCAGCATGTAACGGCCCAGAAAATCAGTGTCGGATATTTTCTCACCAGTATGCGCTGTCAATGTGAAGGGTCCGCCAGGCCCGCTGGCGCGCCCAGTATGGGGGGCGTCATTGTCCGCAAGATACAAGCGGCCCACTAACAATCCGGCAGCCACCAACACCACAATCCATAGCCCCAATCGCACCATTTTCATCACAGCTCTCCGAATTGTTACCCGCCCACGAAATTTATGGGAGGTTTCTTCTTGTGATCTTGGCCTCCTTATAGAAATATAGATTGTCTTTGTCACGGCCCCTGCGGCAATTGGTGTCATAGATTGATGTTTTGTTCGGGCGCGCCACCGCGCGCCGATAACAAGTGGATTTCAGATGTTGTTTTCAGTGCGCCTTGCGAGTTTATTGGCCTTTTTAGTTATTGGGCTTGGCACAGCCTTACCCGCCTCGGCTCAGAGCCCGCAGTACGATCTGTTGAAGGCAGTCGGTAAAGCTGACCTGGTTAAAATCAATGAACTGCTGCGCAAGGGCGTATCGCCTGATACCCGGCGACGCAGTGACCGAACTCCGGCAATTATTATTGCTGCGCAGGCTGGCAACAATAGTGTTGTTAAATTGCTGCTAGACCATGACGCAAACCCGAATATTTCCGACAACAGGGGTCAAACCTCATTGATGGCACGCTCGGTTGTTGGCGATATAGGCATGATCAAAATGCTATTGTCATACGGGGCAGACCCTAACCGGGCTGACACAGGCCAGGAAACAGCGCTGATGAAGGCGGTTAGAGGCCGAAAGTTTAAAGCCGCACAAGCCTTGATCGAAGCCGGGGCTGATCCTAATGTGCAGGACCTGACTGGCAAGACCGCGCTGGAATATGCAAAAATAAGCCGTTCGCGGCGATTCATTCGCCTGCTTCAGGACGCAGGTGCCACTTACTGAAAACTCTTTTATGCCGAGTTCATATGTAGCTCTGGGTTTTATGTACAATAAATGTATCTGAGTACCTCTGAAATTGGCTCTTTCCAGGAGTGCTCCCGATACAGGACTTCATTCAAACTTACCTTGATCATGCTGCACCGTGGATTGCCCTTTGGATAGGCGCTGTCACGCTGGATATGGTCTTTGGAGGCCCCAGGGCACTAGGTTTGGTTCCATCACTGGACGGCATCATTACGCGGTCAGTTCATTTTCTGCAATCAAGACTGGAACGACAAACAAGAAGTAGGCGCGCGCACTTTTGGCGCGGCGCGTTGGCGGCGGTTGTACTTGTCATCGGTTTCGCTTTGATGGGTTACGGGATCGATCAATTGGTATTTTATCATCCGGCGCTGACAGCCGTTGCTGTATTTTTTGTCGCCAAATTCCTATCGCTAAAAATAACCTGGCACCAAATGCAAAAAAGCCTGGTTGTTGCCGGCAACCAGCCCACTACCGGCGATGACCAGTGCCGCAGGCTCGCTCGTCGTTCCATCGAGCTATTTGCCAACAATCTTGTTGCAGCAATGATCTTGTTCGTTGTGGGTGGCTTTACTGTTTTGCTGCCATTTGTCTGCTTACAAGCCGCAAGCCTTGCTGCCGAAAAAACCGAGAGTGATTCCTTTTTCCTTCGGCCTTTCCAACGCATACGGTCCGTTGCAGCCATCCCGGGCGAGATGCTCGGCACCGGTTTGTTGGCAATTGCGCTGTTGTTATGGCCTGCTGCAAACTGGGGCCACGGCTGGTTATCAGTGTTTCGTTTTGGCGGGGCAGTCAAACTTTGGCCGCTAACAATGGTGGCCTATGCTTTCAATTGGTCGTTTGAGCGCAACGGCAAAGACCAAACCGGATCGGGCAGAGATAAATGGATTGGTCCGACCGGTGGTTCAGCACAACTAAAACCGGCGGACGTAAAAAATGCGCTAATTGTCGCGCTAATTGCCTTTGGTGTAACAAACGCGTTGATGGGGCTGCTGTGGCTAGCGGCAACAATCGGGTAAATATGAAACCGGAAACAGGGTATATGGATAAGTTAGAGACAGCAGGCAATAACACCACCAAACCAAAATTCGGTGACATTTATCCGGATTTTGGCAGTGAGGGCGGCGTGCGCCTTGGCACACTGGTAGCTATTCGCTGGATCGGGATAAGTGGCCAGCTATTTGCGCTGGGACTAGTTGCCTTCATCCTGCGTTTTGACGTCAACGCTGAGATCACGGTACCAATGGTATTGGTATCCGCCCTGTTGAACCTGTGGTTTTCATTACGTTCCGACAAAAACAAACGCTTGCCAGACAGTCAAGCCAGAGCGCACCTAGCCTTCGATCTGGTACATGTGGCGGCACTGCTGTTTGCAACCGGCGGCCTGTCAAATCCCTTTTGCGTGCTGATGCTTGTACCTACAACCGTATCTGCAACCATGCTGACACGACAAAGCACATACGGCTTGATAGCGCTATCACTGGCGTTGGTAACAGCACTTGCCTTCACGCCGTTCCCGCTACCATGGGACGGGCAAGCGCCTGTCGTCGAACCATTGTTTCTGACGGCTATCTGGATCAGCTTATGCTTTACCTTGGTATTTTTGGCAATTTACATGGCCCGGGTTGGGCGGGAGAGTCGCATGCGCGCCCGGGCGTTGGTGGCCACGCAGTTTGCTCTGGAGCAAGAGCAAAAACTGGCTGCACTCGGTGCTCTTGCCGCTGCCGCCGCACACGAACTGGGCACGCCGATGGGCACCATCATGCTGGCTGCAAAGGACTTGTTGACCACGTGGCGGGGCGACAATGACACCCGCGCCGACTTGGAACTGATTTTGGCGGAGATTACTCGGTGCCGTAACATTCTGTCTGAGCTGCGCGAACACAAAAAAGCTGGCGTGGGCGAGCATTTCACCATGATGCCTGTGGCAGCTGTCCTGCGAGAGGCAGCCGCCCCTCATGAGCAAAGAGGCATGGCGATCGAGTTTGCTATCGGGCCATCGGCCAACTTTGAAATTGCTCGAACACCGGAAATTATCCACTCGATCAGAAGCATTGTGGAAAACGCGGTCGGCTTCGCGCGCAGCCGTGTGGCGGTAGCCGCTGATATGAGCGACGACGTTCTTATGGTTACCGTCGACGATGACGGCCCCGGCTTCGACCCACAAATTATGCGCAACTTAGGCGAACCCTACGTGACAACCCGCAGCCCTCGCCCAGGGCGGGATGGCGGGCTAGGTCTCGGCCTGTTTATCGCGAAATCGCTGCTCGAACGAATGGGGGCATCGCTCGCCTTCGGGGCAGCCCCTAGCGGCGGCGCACGAACAAGTATACTGTTTTCCCACAAACCGGATCTCTGACATCCGCACCGCAACCCTCTTTAATCGGCAAACGAGGCACCAATGTCTGAAAAAGCACAAATAAATCCGGAAGATATTCTCCTGATCGTCGAAGACGACCGCGCCTTCCGTCAACGGCTTTCCCTTAGCATGGAGCGTCAGGGGTTCACTGTCGTTGCCGCAGAAAGCATTGAAGAAGCGGGCCTGATGGCCGCAGACCACAAACCGCGCTATGCCATATTGGACATGAAACTCAACGACGGCAACGGCCTGGATCTCGTGCCAACACTGCGCCATCTGCGCAACGACGTCCGCATCATTATTTTAACCGGTTACGGCAACCTGGCCAGCGCCGTTGCTGCGGTCAAAGCAGGGGCTGTGGACTATTTGGCCAAACCAGCCGACCCCGACGAAATCGTTAAGGCGCTGCTGGCCAGTGGCGGCGAAAAACCGGAGCCACCAGAAAACCCCATGTCAGCAGACCGTGTGAAATGGGAACATATTCAGCGAGTGTATGAGCTATGCGACCGCAATGTTTCCGAAACTGCGCGGCGGTTGAATATGCACCGTCGAACCTTGCAGAGAATTTTGGCAAAACGGTCGCCGCTATAACCCGCAAATCGGCGATGTCCGAGCTTATGGTCTAACTAAACTAGCCTTTTAACTGTTCGGCTAAGTGTTGGGTATAGGTGGCAAAGTCAGAATAGTCCTGTTCCAAGTCGAACCATTCAGTAAACCAGTCGGTCACGCCGATGATCGGATCAAGCGAACGCAACAATTCCGAATCGTTTAACCGCTTGTATACATCGCGCATGGAGGCAGTCAGGTCGGTCAAGGTTGCTTCAGCGGTAATGCCTACACAGTCAGCATTGGGCAGCGCAAACAACCGGGCGCCTTTATTTTGCACCAACGGTCGTAAAGCTGACGCCAATTCGCGTCGGTAATAGGGTTCCCTCATATGGCGTTCTAGGCTTGAAAGTTTGATATGAAATGCGCGGCGACCAATAGTGTGGCGCCGTAGTCGGTGCACATAATCAAGCATATCTTCCATAACGTCCGGGGTTTTTTGCATAAATCTAACCTACGTAGTCCGCTGCCTACCGACCAAACCGTTTAACCTGATGAAGCCACCAATTGCTTTCATTTATCGAATAAACTGGCCGGTAATGCAAAATCTTATCATGGGTCAGAACAGAATCTACCTGATTATCAAGAATGTGAAAGGTACCATCAAGTTCGACCGCAAGAACAGCATGAGCTGCGCGCAGGTTTTCGTCTTGCACCACTACAAGCCGCATATGCGCCGTATCCACACCCAGGCGTTTTAGGGTTATGAATTTGCTGATGGCAT
Source organism: Sphingomonadales bacterium (assembly GCA_011088215.1). Classification (GTDB taxonomy): domain Bacteria; phylum Pseudomonadota; class Alphaproteobacteria; order Sphingomonadales; family Kordiimonadaceae; genus Kordiimonas. The sequence continues at coordinate 7,519 of JAALKD010000039.1, forward strand.
AGTCTTCACAGTCCCCACTTCTCAGAAAAAACTCATCAGGCGTAGACCAATAGTCGGGCACGCCCCAGTTAACCGGGTCGACGATGTAGCTGGTGCGGTTAATGTATAGATTAATCGCCGCCAACAATTCATGGGACAATACAGGGTCATCAACCGTAGCTTCTTGCCCATTGCCTCTTTGGGATTCAATAAACTTATTCCAGGCGTCGCGGTTGCATTTTATCCGGGCTCTACCCCGGCACTCATTATTTGGGTCCACGGGACCTGCCTCAGCAGAAGATGCTCTGCGTTTTTCCAAATTTTGCCTGCGCCATACGCCGCTCCATTTGTCAAACGACTTCATATTGGTCGAAAGAATCTCGCGGCTGCCAAAAAGCCCGCTTGATTGAGCCTGTGCAGCAGGCACCTGCAAGCCAATCATCGTGATGGCCAAAGCAAGCCCAAATTTTGTGAAATATTTGCCAACTTTAAGCAAACTTAACCCCTGTTTATCGTGCCGCAAATTGATGAAGCCAATAAATAACATTTCGTGCGCATCAAGATATTCACCGTTTGGATTATGATGACAATTCCTAAAGACACTCCTAATATTCTGTTAATTGGTTGTCGCTATCTTAATTCTAGCTAAATCAGCCACGTTAACCAAACAAGGAACTGCACATGTCACAGCAACGTGAGTCCTCGCGCAAAATATTGGCGCCCGTCGTTGGTTTGCTGGCGGTCTTGCTGATTTTGCTGTTGGGAATTTTCAGCTTCGCTGCATCAGAAGCAGAAAAGGGACTGGAAAGCTGGCAAAGTCGCATGAATTTGGTAGCTGACAGCCGGGTTGCTGAAGTATCGAAATGGCTCAACAGACATTTAAGCGATGTGGAACAGCTGGCAAGTGACGCCTCGGTTCAGCTTTATGCGTCAACAATCATACAAGCCAGTGCACCTGGCAGCGATGACGACAACAGCGGAGCAGCCAATGTTAGTCGTCCTAACCGCGCGGGCCTTGCCCTGGTGGATAGCGCTGGAAAAATACTAGTTTCAACAGCCGGCATGCCCATGTTGCGGCCTGCCGAGATAGCGTTGAAAGGCGTTCGTTCTTTTGTGCGTTTAGGGCCGCCCCTTGATGACAAGACACCGCTTATGCTGGTTGGTGCGCCTGTTTCCATGAACGATGACGGCCAAACCGTTGCTGCCTGGATTATCGGTGCGAGGCCACTAGACCGGCATTTTCTCGATACTCTCGCTCAACCCGGTGATGATAGCGCAACAGCGGAAAGCTATCTGGTTACATACTCCGAAGCTGATTCCACCGCTGATATTGTCACGCCGATAACACCGCTACGCAGAGGGGGACGCACCGGCAATGCCCGGCTTGATCCTGCCGCAAGTTTTGCCGCGCGCCAGCCGGGGGGATTTACTCAATTACCAAATTATGATGGACGCAGTGTTCTGGTTACCGGCCGGGAACTTAGCGCACCCGTGCCCTGGGTGCTTGTTCGTACAATTGAAGCCAGTGAGGCCTTCGCTGACATCAACGAGCGCCGCAACAGCCTGTTTCTCACGCTGTCGCTGGCGGCGCTTTCCGTATTGGGCGCGCTGGTATTGGCATGGCGGCACGGTGTTTCGCGCAAATTGGAAAAAAGCTACGAACAGCAATCGGCTTTATCCTCCGAAAATCAGGCGTTGAGTGTTTTCCTGCGCTCGGTGAGCGACGGACAACCTGCGGCTGTCGCAGCGCTGGACGCCGATATGACGGCCCGTTTTGTCAACAAACAAATGGCGGCGATTGCTGGCATCAGCTCGCCGGAACTGGAAAACCGCCGCCTCGATACAATTTTCAGCAACGAGACCGCCGGATTATTGCGGGAAAAAGTTGAAAAGGCTGCAACAGGACACGCACAATCGATCGAATCGCTGCGCGCGTCCAACCAATCTGACCGGTTATTTAAAACCGACATTCTACCGCTAGAAGGCGCCGGAGAAACATCGGCCAGCGTATTGCTGGTGATGCAGGATATAACTGATCTTGTTGCGGCTAACCAGCGATCAGAAAATCTGTTCCGCCAGTTGATCAGCACCCTCACCCAAATTATCGATGCGCGAGACCCATGGAGCAAACACCATTCTGCGCGTGTGGCTGACGTGGCGTCGGCGATGGCTGCAGAAATGGGTTGGAACCCGGAACAACAAGACGCAATGCAGACAGCCGGACAGTTGGTTAATCTGGGTAAAATATTTGTACCGATCGATATTTTGACCAAACAATCTCCGCTGTCCGAGGACGAGCTGGCACTGGTGCGCGACAGTATGAGCAAAGGTGCCCAGCTAATTGCTGACGTTGGCCTCAAAGGGGCAATTGCTGAAACGCTGGATCAAATGCGCGAGCATTGGGACGGCAGCGGCGAGCCAAAAGGCCGGGCTGGCGAAGCCATTGAACCGGGTGCGCGTTTATTGTCGGTGGCAAACGCTTTTGTCGGCATCGTTTCGGCTCGTGCACACAGGGAAAGCCTTGGTTTCGACAAAGCCGTCGACATACTTCAGGCAGATGCAGGCAAGCGTTTTGAACGGCGGGCAGTCGCGGCGCTGCAAAATATTCTAGAAAATAAAGACGGGCGTCAGCGATGGGCTGACTTTACCAAAGTACCAGACATTGACTAGACATACGGATAGTTAAGGTAGACCAGCATACAGACACGGCTTCCTTCGGAAGAATTTATTACGCGGTTACCGACGCACTCCCAAAATCGGGTACGCCAGCGCCAAGATCGAGCCAATCCATTGGTCCTTGCCAATCGCTCACTCTTTTCAGTTCGCATCATCCGCTTTTTCCCCAAGATATATACGCAAGTACCATGCGGTTGGTTTTTGCTCAAACCAAGATAATGGTCAGCTCTTAACAAAGTGAAAAGAGCAACCAATGCTGAGCTCGAAACCAATGTTGGCTCTCTTAGCTACAGGAATAATTCAGTCACAGTGCCCCGTAACCAAAGGTGCGGATAGGCGAAGCGCACCAGCCCGCGCCATCTTCAGGTGAACGGTTCGTCGGCGGGCCGGATGCAATTTGCGGGCGAATGCGCTGCGAATCACGTCGCCGCCGTAACCGTCGGCTACAATAATACCGGTTGTGTCCGGCAAAGAGGTGGCCTCAGATAAAACATCAATTGGGAATTTTGCATCAACCGCAAAATAAAACTCATCACTAAACGGTAGATATTCCTGCCACTTACTGTCAGATCTAAAATCCGCCAAACAGGATTTCACTTCAACAATAATCACATCGCCTGATTTACCCAGACCCACCAAATCAGCGCGCCTGCCGTTGGATAACGATAGTTCGCGCAAGGCAGAATAGCCCATGGCATGCAAGAGCCGCAGGGTACCTTTGGTAATTAAGTCGGTGCTGGTCACTGTTTCCCTGTTGTCATTTCGAAGCAGCCCAAGTTGGCCGGAATTGGCCAGAGTTTTGATAGGCAGGGAAACCTGAACCAGAAAACTGGCTAATTCAAGAAAAAAGAACAAACAAAGAACATTTGGGGCGACATTACATCGTCACCATAAACCAAAAAACCTATGGGTCTTCGCTGATAATCGCTTTCAGTCTATTTTGTAGCGCCATACCCTTTTCGCCCCCATCGCCTTGAATTTTATGGGTCAGGTCGTAAATACGCGCGGCTTTGTCATCCGATTTCAACTCGGATCCATCCAGATCGGCAACAATGGCTTTCAACTCGTCGACAGCGTCGGTTGTCCAGGTGACAAACTGCTCTACAAGCTCGGCGTCATCTGCATAAGAAAAATCACCTGATTCTTCCTCGGGCATATGGTCAGTCCTCATCAAAATTGGGCCTCAGGGCGAATAATTCATGACCCTATAAGGTTATTAGTTAATGAGCGTATAACACGATTGAGCGATCTACAACCATAGAGCTATTTGAATTACTCAATAGTTTTGCTTGCCATATACCCCGCGCCTTCGATAAACAAATGCCACACCGTGAGACTGAGGAGCGTCCCTTGACACCAAATGACACAGCAAGAGTGCAGGCATATCTGCAACGCAAGTTTAACAACAATATGTTTCGCCTGGTTCGCCGCCCGCAAGCACCTGATTCGGTGGAAGTTCTGCTAGGCGAAGAATTCATTGGCGTGGTCTATAAAGACGACGACGAAGGAGAGCTATCCTTTTCCTTCAACATGTGCATGCTCGAAGAAGATCTGCCTAACCTATAAGCGGCGGCTATATTTTAGCGTCGCATATGGTCCGGTTTATTGCCCTGCCTTAAAGTCTTCTTTTTTGTATGCGCGGGAAATTACGGGAACGTGCTGCGCCCATAAGTCCAGCCAATTTTTACCGTAACCTGTTAGACCACCCAATATCATTCGGGTTTGAGAATAATTTTCCGCAAGCCCAAATGCCATGGCCGGAATTACTGGCGACACAGTGGTTTTGTGCTCAATGATGGCGCGGCCAATAATATCATATGCGTGACTGTAATTTGCCGCTGACACCGCCTCAGAGATTTGGGCCGTCATCGACGCAGGAACCGTCTCACCGAGAAAGCCAAGCCAGCCCTCAACGGCAAGACTGTGATCACCGACTGCGCCAAAAATAAGCCCGCAATACAGACTCATCGACAAACCTAGCCGCTCAGCCGCTTCAGCGGCGGTCAAGGCCTCTTCAAACTGCCGCGCCAACAACAAAATCCAGACTTTGTCCAGTATAACTGATGGGTCCATCGGGTCGGCCCGTTGGGCTTCATTGATTGCCTCAACTGAGGCACCAAACTGTCCCGACGCCGCCAAAGCATTGGCATAACTTACCCACACCGTGGCACTATTTGGCGCACGATCAACCACATCCGTCAAAAACGCCAGTGCTCGCTTGGGGTCACCGTCCACAAAAAGCGCTATGTGACCACGCGCAAGCAACACGTCTATAGCGGTCGCATCAATTTTTGCCGCTTGTTCCACGTGAAACCGGGCAAGCCCTATTGGGTTATCTACGACCCCATCAAAAAAACCGCCGGTTTTATGGCTGTATAGGTCAGCAAGCGCTGTATGGGCGCGAAAATACTCGGGCGCCATTTCCAGAACATCGGCGAGCAGGCTTTGCGCCTGCATGGCCGCTGGCTGTTGGCGCAGGCTCCATAAATATCGGGCACGCCAGAACAGTTCCTCTGCTGCGGCAGAAAAAACCGGTTGCAAGCCTGGCAAATCCCCCAGCCCGAGTTCAGCCGATAAATCACGCAGTGCTTTGTCTTGGGATCGCCGGAAATGGCGCGGCGAGACAGCCTGCGTGGTTGTCCATTTAATTGCGTCAGACCCTTGTTGTCTCAGTGTCATAGCAAGCAAACGACTATCTTCTGCATCTATTATTCGTGTCTCCAGCACCCACCCTGCGAGGCCGCCTTGACCAATGTGCGCAGCATTAGGAATGCCGCGCCAGCGCACCAATTCAATAGTTCTTGCCCGCGACATGCTGTCGAGAGTTAGCTCGGTAATTGACGATGCCAAGGCATCAACCGATGGGTCATTTGTTGAATTAACCGCATCAAGTACTATCAGCCTAGCAGATGTCGCCGACGTTATATCTTGCGGTTCGATAAGGAACCATGCACCAACCATCAATGTTATGGCCGCAAAAGAAACCCACCAAACCTTGTTATTTCGAAACGTTTTTATAGCAGCGTTCGAAGCGCCTGTGGAGCTGATCGAAGCTCGTTGAGAAGTAACCAGCCGATAACCTTTTTTCGGAATCGTCTCAATATAACGAGGGTCGCGAGGGTTATCCCCCAGTGCTTTCCGCAAATCACTGATCACAACGGTTATCGAGTGATCACTGACCACCTGAAGTTTCCAAACGGTATCGATCAGGTCATCTTTCGACACAACCGCACCGTCCCCTTCAAACAGCAACTGCAGCACTTCCATTGCCCGGCCCTCAAGTCGGACACGAGTTTCCCCTCTCACCAGTTCGTTGGTGGACCTGACTGCGGTCCAGTCACCTACTTGAAATTCCATCGTTTTACGTCACTCGCCTGCTGTTTCATAAATTGTGACATCAATCCCCGTTGATTTCCAATTCTTGATATTTTCTTGAGGTTGCATTGAGGACATCATCAGCAGAGCCGCCCTATAGGTGCCAAAGCGCTGGCTGCTCCCCGTGGGCCACGACAGCGTCCTTATCAACACGGCAAAAGGATGAACCAATGAAAGTTACAAATGTGATTGCGGCAGTGCTTATGACATGCGGTGTCGGCCTCTTATCCATACAGGCAGGGGCGCAAGATGCAGAAAAGGCACCCTCGCTTGAAGACATGAACTTCATGGTCGGTGAATGGACACTGGAAACCAATTATGCCAATGGCGCGACAGCGCGCGGCACGCGTGCCTGCACTTACGCACTACGTAAAACGAGAATACGCTGCGTAACAGAATCGCTATTTTCGGATGGGTCTGCACGTGACCTTGAGGTGTTTTACAGCTACAGCGGCAATGAAGGAAAATATGCAGAAATTACGGTTTATCAACGCCCTGTCGGCAATAAGGTCGCGGACCTGACACTCGATAAAACAGCGGGCAAAATGATGTCTCGCGGCTACGTATACGGCGGTGACGGCACCAGTGGCCCTCGGGTTTCAGAAGAATGGATTATAAACGGTGACACCATTACCATGGCTATGCGCCTCAACCGCGGCGGACAGCCTGCCCATGTATGGCCGGTTTTCATCGAGGAAAAAATGACCCGTAAAAAGTAGCCTCCCCCTTCTTGGGGCTACATGTTTCGGGCGCAGGGGCTGTTGTGGGCTGGCTATGGCTCCAGCGCCCGAAACACCAAAACCGACAAAATTACAATAATGTTCGACTGAGCAAGGTTGCTCGCTTATCGTCATACTCACCAATTCGGCGGGAGAGAATGAGATGACGCGCGAACTTAGTTACGTTGCCGGAACCAGCGACACACCGCTGTTATACCAAACCGTTGGTACAGCACTGGAGACGGCGGCCGCCAAATACGGTGACCGGCCCGCACTTATTGTACCACACCAAAAAATCCGTTGGACCTATGCCGAGCTAAACCAGAAAGCCACCGAGGTTGCAGCAGGCCTGGTCGCTCTGGGGCTGGAACCAGGGGACCGGGTTGGCCTATGGGCACCCAACTGCGCCGAATGGATTGTCACTCAATTCGCCACCGCGAAAGCAGGACTGATTCTGGTTAATATCAATCCGGCCTACCGCATATCAGAACTGGAATATGCCCTCAATAAAGTGGGCTGCAAGGCCCTGGTTCTGGCAGACAGTTTCAAATCGTCCGATTATGTTGGCATGCTACGCGAAATTGCGCCTGAGCTGGATAGCTGCAAAGCTGGAAAACTAACGGCAACGCGCTTGCCAGACCTAAAAACTGCAATTGTGCTCAATAGCAACCCACCGGACGGCTTCATGTCCTTTAGCGAGCTGTCGCAGAATGATGATGTTAGCACAGCGGCCGAAGTTGCCCGTCTGGCAGACACGCTTCAGCCCGATGACCCGATCAACATCCAATTTACTTCGGGAACCACCGGCTTTCCCAAGGGTGCAACGCTGAGCCATCACAGCATTCTCAATAACGGTTATTTTGTAGCCGCGCGCCAAAGCTTCTCTGCAACAGACAAGCTATGCATTCCGGTGCCGCTCTATCATTGCTTTGGCATGGTTATGGGAGTGCTGGGCTGCATCACCCACGGTGCGGCAATTGTGCTGCCAGGCGAGGCCTTTGAACCTGAAACAGTACTGGCCACCGTTGAGGCCGAGAAATGCACCGCATTATACGGCGTACCCACCATGTTCATCGCAGAGTTGGAACACGCTAGCTTCAGCAACTATGACCTTTCCAGCCTGCGCACCGGCGCAATGGCCGGGTCCCCGTGCCCCATAGAAGTGATGAAACGGGTGATTAGCGACATGCATATGAGCGAAGTAACCATCGCCTACGGCATGACAGAAACCGCGCCTGTCAGCTTCCAAAGCAAGAAAGATGACCCGCTGGAGAAACGGGTAGCGACCGTTGGTCAGATACACCCGTTTGTTGAGGTGAAGATCGTGGGAGAAGACGGTAAAACAGTAGCGCGCACCGAACAGGGCGAACTATGCACCCGGGGGTACAGCGTTATGCAGGGCTATTGGGCTGACGATGATCGTACCGCCGAATCCATCGACAAGGCCGGATGGATGCACACCGGCGATCTGGCAACAATGGACGATGATGGCTACGTTAATATCACCGGACGGTTGAAGGATATGATCATCCGCGGTGGTGAAAATATCTATCCGCGTGAGATCGAAGAATTTCTCTATACCCACCCGGCAGTTCAGGATGTTCAGGTTTTTGGTATTCCCGACGACCGCATGGGCGAAGAAGTCTGTGCATGGGTTTTACTGCGCACCGACGAGCAAGCCGACGAAGGCCAGATACGCGCATTTTGCAAAGGCCAAATTGCCCATTATAAAGTGCCGCGTTACATCCGGTTCGTGGCCGAATACCCCATGACAGTTACCGGTAAAATTCAAAAATTTGTCATGCGTGATATGATGAAGGATGAGCTAGCTGGAACAAGCACACAATAAACCAAAAGCCTACTTTTGATCCGTTCTACCCGCGGTTACAGGGGCCACGATAGCTGACATCACCACCAGCGGTTTGTCCTTCCCGGTTGACGCCAGGAATAATTTGGCAAGCTCCTCAATGTGATAATTGATTTTCCCCATGGTCGCTGCATCCGGTGCGCCCACGAGCCGGAAAATCCAGGCGTTTTTAGTCGGCCCCTGGGCCACCACAGCCCCGCTTTCCAGTCCGCGCTTAAAATCACGCGCAGACTGGCGCGCCTGTGCCTCAGCAATCTTGCCGTATATCTCGAGCGCATTAGGGTCATCAAACGCAATGCCGTAGCGCAGGGTAGTGCCCGGAGCTTTATACAATTTTTCCTGACGGCGGTTTACCACTCGCGTGCCCGCAAGCTCAATCAGGTCAGCACCCAGTAACAGGTCAATATGATGATAGAGCGATGATGGCTTAGCCGCCAAAAGGGCAGCAATTTCGCGCACCGATTTCGCGCCCACGTTGGCCAGCAAGTCAATGATATCCATACGGCGGGCAGACTTCAGGCAATCAAATTGCTCCTGTCTGCTGATCCAGTAAACATCATCTGCATTGTTGGGTTGCATTCACGCGCCTTAAATAGGGTGAGAGGGCCTCGACCCTCTCACCTCCTGCTTATTCCCGAATTAACAAGACCCAATTACTTAGGACCTGTATCCTGAAACCAAAGCGACGGAAGTGCCTTCTGGCGCGGCCATTCCTCATCGAGAGTATCGTCGTTGTACAGGCGACCATTTACCATAACCCGGTGGATGTCAGCGGTGTTTTTCAGGTCAGCGCGCGGATCGCTATTCAACACTACCAGATCAGCGAACTTGCCGGGCTCAATCGAACCCACTTCCTGCTCGTGACCAATAATATGAGCGCCGTCGATAGTTGCCGCTTTCAGCGTTTCCATCGGGGTTGCTTTGCCGGACCCCAGCATCCACATCTCCCAGTGATAAGCCAAACCCTGGAACTGGCCGTGGCTGCCAACGCCAACCTTGCCGCCAGCACGCTGAATATCAATGGCACTGTCAGCTATACGGGTGAAGGCATACTCCTCGTCGCGGAACCACTGCGCTCGCTTGGTACGCGCGTCGACCACATTGTGGGGCATAAAGTGATTCACTTTAACGTCGTCATGCGGATTGGAGTTGGTGAAGAAGTAATTCTCTCCAAATGGCCCACCGTAGGTTACCAGTAAGGTTGGTGTGTACCCAATGCCGGTTTGTGCCGCCAGCTGCTGCACGTCCCTGTATAGCGGAATGATCGGAATATTATGCTCGTTACCAGCAAATCCGTCGATCATGTGGGTCAGATCAAGCTTCATGTCCAAGCCACCTTCTGTGGTTGGCATAATGCCCACCTCTTTCGCAGCCTGAACGATTTGCTGACGCCGTTTGCGGTTGCCAGTTATGTAGGCTTTGATATTTTTGGTCCGATAATGATCCTTGTAACGTTTCATCACCTTAACCGCGTCCTCCTTGGACTTGATCGCGGTGTCACTGAACACACCTGGCCCCGTAGACCAAGCTCGCATACCAATCATGCGGCCTGCTTCCACCATATCCTGATAGGCGAAAATATCAGTCGATGACGTTTGCACATCCAGCCCGCTGGTAACCCCGTAGGCCACATTGGCAAGGAAAGGCCAGAAGTTGTCCTCGATCACTTCGCTTCGGGTCCAATTTGACCAATGACCATGGCTATCGACAAATCCGGGCGTGATAAACTTGCCGGACATGTCGCGCACTTCCGCGCCGCGTGGTGCATCCAGTGAACCACTGGCGCCAACCGCGGCAAACTTACCGTTAGTGATTTCTCCATAGTGCCTGCAGGGCCCATGGTGATCACCGTGGCACCTGTTAAAAGAATGCTGCCTTCGGGGTTATCGCGCGGCACTTCCACTCGCGCGGTAAAGGACTGATAATCTTTCTCCTCTTCAGCCTCTTCTGCTTTGTCAGCATCCTCTGCTGGTTCAGCCTTCTCATCCGAGTTCTCGTCAGTCTCCTCTTCCGACTTTTCCTCTTTTTCAGGCTTTACCCATTCAACGTCAGCCAGTTTCTGGGTATAAATTGTGCTGCCCGAAGACCACAAAATCGTCTCGCCGTCTGCTGACCATTCAAAATAGTCAACGCCGAAATCAGACAGGGTTTTCAGCGGAACAGACGGGCCGGCAACATTAACTGTCACTGCCGTGCGGCCTGTTTGCGGCACAGCAACAACCTGCAATTGTTCCTGCGAACGCGCCAATGCATAGCGACCATCGGGGCTGAGGCGCATATCGCGCGCAGGCACAGGCTGGGCCGCAAAATACAGCCCCTGACCGGTAACTTTTACATGATCGCGCCGATCAGTACCATCCAGCCGCACGGAAAACAGGGTGCCGTCACCGCCGCCGATTAATCCCCCGCCTGCGTATAGATATACCCGGTCTGCTGCATCACCGAAGTGGATCGTACTAAATCCGGTGCCTGCAAGCACAACACGCTCATCGCCGCTATCCACATCGACTGCAACCAAGTCGCTGGGCGGTGAAGGATTGCCCAAATTAAATTGATGGTTCGAACCGCGCACAGCAACAATTTCATCATTGCCCGGGGCGAAATGCGGGTCGGAGTAATAACCTGATGTCTTTGTGACTTGTTCGGGGCGGCCACGACCATTGGCACGCATTCGCCATATATGACCGCCGCTTGCATCCCAGCTTATGAAGGTAATATGGCGTCCATCGTGCGACCAGCTGGGCTGGAACACATTTGTCCCGGCGCGTGTGATTTTACTTGGCGTTGCCCCGTCTTCCAGCGACATGGAATATAGCTCTCCCAACGCTGAGAAAACAATGGTCGTACCGTCAGGCGACAGCGACGGCGTTTGCGCCATACGTGCAACTACAGGCCCTTCCGGGTCTTTTTCCTGATGGATCAAATTGGGACCAACATCAATTTTCACCTTTGCGGTGAACGGAATATTGGTGCGAGCGCCGTCCTCAATTGCAATACGTTCGATTTTGCCGCCGCTATTCAGCACAATTGCACTACCATCGGGCGTGAAGCTGTAGGCAGGCAGCAGGTCGCGGGTTGCCCTCGATTCCTGATCATCCCGGGTAATCGGATAAGCCAGCCAGCGGTCTTCGCCGGTAGTCATATTGCGCACCCTGAGACCTGTTTGGGTTTCATGCCGCGTTCCATAAACCAACATGTTGCCGTCTGGTGAAATGGCCGGACGTACTGCGCCGCCGTAGGCGTTTGCGATTACATCGGTGGTGCCTTCCTGCATGTCACGGCGAACCACAGACCAGGGGAAATTGGTAAGGTTATATGTAAACCCTCCCAGAGCTCCCGCATAATAGAGGTAACGCCCGTCAGATGACGGAGACGCCCCCATGGCATTCGGTTGCTGCGCGCGCGGTGTGCCTGGTCCGCCAGGCTTGGAATTGGTTATTTGAATGCCCTTGCCTCCATGCTTGTGGTACATCCAAATCTCGTTGGCACCGATCCCGTTAGAAATTTGCGAAACAAACACGTTGTCGCCGTCTGCCGACCATGCCGGACTCATGGCTTCACCTGACCCCATGGACGAAAGCTTCTTGGGTTTGGAACCATCTACGCCCGCGATGTATAGATTATCTGAGCCATCTTCATCGGAAATATAGGCGATCTGGCTGCCGTCCGGCGAAAAAACCGGCTGAGACTGGAAAGCCATACCGGTTATCAACGCAGCGGCCTCACCGCCCGTCATAGGCATGGTATAAATGTCGCCCAGTAGCTCAAACATGATGGTCTGGCCATTCGGCGACACGTCCAGCGACACCCAGGTCGCCTCATCGGTTTCAAACTCAACAGTTCGCGCTGCTTCAAGCGGAAGGGCTTTTTTCTTATCTTTTTCGTCTTTTTTTGCTTCCTTTTTTTCGGTAACCGGTTCGTCCTGAACCGCACTTACAGGGGGCTCAACCCACTTTTCTTGAACTGGCGGGGTCGTTAAACCCGAGGCAAAGACCGGTGCAGACAACAGGCTTGTTGACAGTAGCGCTGCAGCCAGCGCCCGCTTGGTTGAAACAGACATTGAAATCCCCTCGATTTCCGTACAGACCGGCATTGTCCCACCCGGTTCTGTCGCATTATTTTGTGGCCCTGAGGCCAGACAGTTAAAGCCTAGCGAGCCCCCCAGACCTGTTCAAATAAATAATGCAATTTGAACAGGTATTTAAACCAATTGTATAGCCAAGGCCCTAATATCCACGTCTGGACGCTGCATCGGTAAACCTCCGTTGCAGGGAATCACATACGGCCCTGCTCGCCCTTGTTAATTGGTCCGATCCGTAGTTATGATCACTTTGGGTATCAATCGGGGTCTTATTTCAGACACTTAAGGGGAAATTCATGAGACATTTTGTCAAAGCATCGATGCTAGTTGCCAGCTTACTGTTAGCACCAACAACGCAAGCTGGCGACGGCGACAGGTTGCGCGCGGCACTGGATGGCGCCACACCGCTAATTGATGACCTGAAATATCTCACTGATACAATTGGCGGACGCCCCATGGGGTCCAGGGCCAACGAGCGAGCAGTAGACTGGATAGCAAGCCGCCTGCGGGATGCAGGGCTTGAGGTTACAACACCAGCGTTTGACCTGCCACGTAACTGGGTAGCCGGGCAAGCCCACGCGACGGTAACCAGTTCTTCTTTTTCCTTTGAACCCACATTTGTCCCTCGGGTTTACTCGGCTTCAACTGAAGGCAATGTAACCGCCCGCCTTGTGGACATAGGCCTGGGTACAGAAGAAGATTTTGCCCGAGTCGGCGATACCATCACCGGGGCCTTCGCTCTGGTTCACACACCTGTTTTGACCGACGCCGCCGGGCTGGCAGGCCTGTTCAGCGAATACACCCAAAGCTATTTTGCTAAAGCCAGAGCGGCGGCGGCCGGTGCGAAAGGCGTCATATATGTCTCATCCCGGCCCAAGGGGCTGATGATGCGCCACGTGTCAGTGAAAGCCTTCGAAAACACTCTGATCACCGCCACCATTGACCGTGAAAACGGCTTGCGCATCCAGCGCGCCATCAAGGCCGGCGAAACAGTAACCCTGACTGCCAACATCACTGCAGATGACACCAAAGGCGGCAGCGCCCGCAATGTCATAGCGGAAATTCGCGGCAGCGAACGACCCGACGAAGTTGTTATCATTGGCGCCCATATGGACAGCCACGACTTGGGTACAGGCGCGCTTGATAACGGCACCAACACATCAATCGTTATGGATATGGCCCGCCAGATCAAGGCATCCGGCATCGTGCCCAAACGGACCATTCGCTTTGCGCTATGGAACGGCGAAGAATACGGCCTATTAGGTTCGGGCGCCTATGTAGCTGCCAATATGGACCAGATGGACAACCACGTTGTCAGCATTACCCATGATATTGGCGGTGGCCGCATCAACGGATATTTTGTTAACGGCGGTGCCGGATTGCTGGAAGAAACCAACCAGGCAATGGACGTGATTAACGACCGGGGCCCTTTTGCCAACTTTGTTGCCCCGATTGTTGGCACCGACAATTACGATTTCATGATGTACGGCGTGCCTAATCTGGTGGCCAATCAAGAAGACGCCACCTATGCCTCAAATTATCACGCCCAGTCGGATACCTTTGACAAAGTAGACCTGATACAGTTGAAGAAGAATGCTACCATTGCCGGTCATACCGTGCTGCATTTTGCCAACAGTGACTGGCGTGGGGTGCGCGCCACCGGCGAAGAAATAGCTATCATGGTCGAAGCCAGTAAACTTCACCCCTCCATGGACAGCTTCGGGCTGTTGGATGCCTGGATACGCGGTGAGCGGGGCCTGAACCCCAACGCCCAAAAACCGTAAATGCGAGACCCCGCCACCAGCCTTACGCTGGTCGACGGGGTCGCCAAATATTATTGCAGCACAAATGCCTTGGCGATAATTTTCCACTGCCCGTTCACTTTGCCCAACGTCAAGGCATCATAAAAACGGTCTGTCGAGCGGAACAAAACAACCGCCAACCGGTCGTCGACCATATTCATGTTAATGATCGCGCCGTCGCGGTTGCCACCAGCCGGATTTTCATTAGCCGACCAGCTGGTAAGAACCTCGTTCATGTCTTTCCATGAACGCACGGCCTCTTGACCATCTTCGCCTTTTGTTACGCCAACCATTGTCGCGTTATCTGCGTCAAAAGCACGGAACAGGCGCTCGCGACTACCTTCACCCTGACCGTGAAAATAATCAAACACGGCAGCTTTAATCGCCGCTTTGTCTTCTGCGCTGTCTGCCAACGCAGGTGCCGCAAATACACATGCCAATATAAGCGTCGTTAAAAACTTCATCATTTCTATCCCCTCTGTTTATATCTGTCGCTCTCATGCAGCCAACGCACGCCGTCTCGGCAGCTTAGAGGTTAGCCGTATGTTATAATGATACAGTGTAACTATAATGGCTGCAAAATAATTTTGTCCCCAGCCTTTCAATATTGAAAGGCTTCGCCGCCTAACCATTTGTACTGGTAACCGGCGCTACGTTGTGTTCATTAGTAAAATAGCCGCCAGCAAATAACGCCCCGATTCACGTACCTGAAGGCTTTAGGACATGTTGAAAATAAATAATCTGTGCAAGTCCTACTCCACGCCTCAAGGCGAAATGGACGTGCTGAAGAACCTGTCGCTTGACATTCAAGCTGGTGAGAAAGTTGCGCTTGTAGGCGAATCCGGCTGCGGAAAAAGTACGCTCTTGCATGTGATCGCAGGGCTGGAGCCGATCCAGGCAGGGTCAGTAAAAGTTGGCGGAACAGATGTTGCCGCTCTTGACGAAGCTGGACGCGCCGCCCTAAGGCGGGAAAATCTCAGTCTGGTATTTCAGCAGTTCAATCTTATAACCAGCATGACGGTTGCAGATAATCTGTCGTTTGAGGCCCAGTTAGCTGGGCGATATGATCCGGATTGGACAAACGAATTGTCCGACCGACTTGACCTGAGCGAATTGATGCATCGTTACCCCGAGCAGCTGTCTGGTGGCCAACAACAAAGGCTGGCTATCGCACGGTCATTTGCTGCAAAGCCCAGCCTTATTCTCGCCGATGAGCCCACAGGAAATTTGGATGAAGCCAACAGCGATATTGTCTTGGATATCGCCTTTGAATTGGTCGCACAAACCGGCTGCACATTGGTGTTGGCAACCCACAGCAGCCGTCTGGCAAAACGTGCAGACCGTATTCTCCGGCTCAGCGGTGGCCAGTTGTTATGACCCGCTCGCTGACAAACACGCATGCTAGCGAGCAAGCGGGGCTTTTGGTCGTCGCTCACGCATTATTCAGCCACTGGAGACGCCACAAAATCCAAGCCATCACGCTTGTTGTCGGGCTGGCATCAGCAACCGCCCTTTGGACAGCGGTGCAAGCCCTGAACAGCCACGCCCGCGCAAACTACGCAGCAGCAGCGGCAACCGTTGAGGGTGTCAACCGCCCGGCGTTGGTCAGCAATGAGGGCACAGCCTTTGACCAACGCGCCTTTGCGGCGTTGCGACGTGCAGGCATAGACGTGACTCCGGTTATTGTTGGCCGCTTCTTGCACCAAAACACGGTTATCGAGTTAACCGGCATCGATCCCGTAACCAACCGGAACGGAACCTTTGGTTCGACTGGTTCGGTAGAGCACACAGCCCTTGACGGACAACAGATGTTGGCCTTTATCCAACCGCCCGGCGTGCTGTATGCAAGCACTGATACAGCCGTTCAGCTTGAAGCATATTTTTCGAGCCAACGTATAGAATCGCCGCCTAAAGTAGTGGCAAGACCAGACCTCACCAACGGCATGGCGATCGGCGATGTAACAACAGTCCAGCGCCTAATGGCCTTGGAGGGGCGGCTGTCAAAACTATTACTGCCCGCATCTGCCCCTGCCGAACTGGTGGACTTACCATCCCCATGGAACCAAACGCTCAGGCTTGAGGAAGCAGCGCAGCAGGTTGATCTTAACGGCCTGACCGATAGCTTTCATCTCAACCTAACCGCCTTTGGCCTGCTGTGTTTTCTGGTGGGGTTGTTTATTGTTTATTCCGCTATTGGCCTGGCTATTGAAGACCGACTGTCCAGCATTCGAACTCTCAGGATATGCGGGGTTTCGCGGCGACGGCTTTTGGGCCTTATGATTGTTGAGATGACCGGTTTGGCGATCATAGCTGGTAGCATTGGTGTTGTGCTGGGTTATTTTATTGCCAGCTTGCTATTGCCAGATATCGCCGCCAGCCTACGCGGTCTATATGGTGCCCGCATCAGCGGTAGCCTATCGCTCGACACATCATGGTGGGTCGGCGGAATTGCTATCAGCGTACTGGGAGTTTTAGCCGCGGCGCTTGGTGGTTTTTTCCGAGTCTCAAAAATGTCGTTGTTGGAGTTCAAGGGCACCGACGCATGGAGAGCCAAACAGAACAAAACCATCACCATAAAAGCGACTTTGGCTCTGGTTTTCCTGACTTTGGCTCTGATTTCCTATGGTTTTGGCCAAGGGTTAATGGCTGCATTCGGGGTAATGGCCGGCATATTGCTCGCCGCCGCTTTTCTATTGCCCCTCCTATTGAAGGCCTTCCTTGCTATCGGTTTGCGTTTTGCCTCAACGCCACTCAGCAGGTGGTTTTGGGCCGATGCCCGACAGCAACTTACCGGACTGTCTCTCGCCCTGATGGCCTTGATGTTGGCACTGGGCACCAACATCGGCGTCAGTGGCATGGTCAGCGGATTTCGAGACACCTTTGACGCCTTTCTGGAGGAACGGCTATCTGCCGATCTCTATTTGCTAGCAGCATCAAAGAACCAGGGACGTGCAATCGCGGCTTGGGCCGCGGGCCAATCGGAAATAGAAGCGGTGCTGCCGATTACTGGGGCCAGCAGTCAAATTGGCGGTCAGCCTGTCAATATAGCTGGCTTTGAGGACCATGCTTCATATCGCGATACATGGAGCTTTCTAGAGGCTACCCACGATGTTTGGGACCGCACGGTTTCTGGTGGTTCGGTTTTGGTCAACGAACAGCTGGCCCGCCGCTATACCAGTTGGGTTAACAGCACAATTTCGCTGGAAACCGCCGCCGGGCCGCAGGTGTTCACTATTGTTGGTGTTTACTCGGACTACGGCAACCCACTTGCGGAAGTCCGCATGGTCAACCAGTCAGTGGAGGCCAATTGGCCCGATGCTACCCAGCGCAGATTCGCGCTCATAACATCTGCCGGAGATCAGGTCCGCGCCGCTATCATCAGCGAATTTGACTTGCCCGGCAGCCAGATCATCAATCAGGCCGCACTTAAGAGTTTTTCGCGCGGAATTTTCGAGAAGACCTTCACCATTTCGGATGCCCTGAGCGGCTTGACATTGGGAGTTGCGGCCATTGCCATGTTTACCAGCTTGCTCGCACTTTCCAGCGCACGCATTTCGGGTGTCGCACCCCTGTGGGCGATGGGAGTGGCCAGAAAGAAGCTGGCTTTTTACGAGCTGAAGAAAATATTACTTTTGGCCATTTTAACTGCAGTTGCAGCAATACCGCTGGGTATAGCCATCACCTGGTGTCTGGTCGCAGTTGTAAACGTTGAAGCTTTTGGCTGGCGGTTGCCGCTGCATCTGTTTCCGTCCCAATGGGCAATCATTGGTTTACTTGGCCTGTTGAGTGCACTTGTCGCTGCGATTTACCCCGCATTGAAGCTGCAGAAAACGCCACCGGCGCTGCTGTCTAAGGTATTTGCCAATGACCATTAAGTCCCTCTTTCTTGCCTTGATTGCCAGCTTTGTTATGGCGACAACCGCTGTTGGTCAAGGGTTTGCGGGCCTCGGCGACAAAGCCGAGGGATTTGAAAAAGTAGTCCCGGAACGGGCAATTCAATTCCCCAAGGATTTTGGTACGCACCCCAATTTCAGAATCGAATGGTGGTATGTTACAGCCAATCTGACTGCTGAAGACGGGCGGCATTTTGGTGCGCAGTGGACCCTGTTTCGCCAAGCAACTCAGCCCGCTACAGAGACGCCGGCGCAAAACCATTGGTCAACCAGCGAGTTTTGGATGGGGCATGCTGCGGTTACCAGTGCCGAACAGCATTTTTCCGCAGAGAAAATCGCCCGTGGCGGCATCGGTCAGGCCGGAGCCAAACACGAACCATTTGAGGCCTGGATTGACGATTGGAACTTTGCTGAAATGCAAGTAAAAACGGGCAGTCAACCAGCCTACCAAATAAACGCGTGGGGCGATAACTTTGGCTATACCCTTGATGTGGTATCCACCGGCCCGATTGTGTTGCACGGCGATGCAGGCTACAGCGTCAAGTCAGACGCCGGTCAAGCATCTTACTATTTCAGCAACCCATTCCTTAAAGTCAGCGGCACCATCAACGTAGACGGCGAGCGATTGCAAGTATCTGGGAACGCGTGGCTTGACCGCGAATGGTCCAGCCAACCGCTCGCCAGCGACCAGAAAGGCTGGGACTGGTTTTCTCTTCGTTTTGAAACCGGTGAAAAACTGATGCTGTTTGGCCTGCGCAATAATAGCAATCAGTCCTTCAAGTCCGGCACATGGATCACGCATGACGGCCAGACAGAAAAATTAGCTGGCCCGTTGATAGAGCTGCAACCAACACGCTTCGCCGATATAGCCGGGCGCAGGGTCCCGGTTAAATGGTCCGTAAAAATACCCTCAAAAAATATCGCAATTACTATCGGAGCGCTGAATGACAACAGTTGGATGACCACCAGCATTTCCTATTGGGAGGGGCCGGTTACCGCAACGGGCAGCCACAAGGCTATAGGTTATCTGGAGATGACCGGTTACTGAAGCTTTAGCACTTTGCCAAGGCCAGCGCTGTGACCCAAAACATCGGCCAACGTTTTGCCATCCAGAACCGCCATAAAGGCAGCGAGAGCTTCGTCAACCATACCCGCAAGGCCACATACGTCCGTGATGGGGCATACGTTAGTTTTGTCGTTAAAACACTCAACCACATTCAGGTCTTCCTCGCATGACCTAACAACCGCACCAATATTGATCTGATCAGGCGCGGCAGCTAGCCGCATGCCTCCCTGACGGCCGCGTATGGTGGTAATATAGCCTCCACGACCCAACTGATGGACCACTTTCATCAGATGGTTTTCGGAAATGGCATAACGGCTTGCAATTTCCTTAATAGTTGAGAGCTCATCACCTTTTCGACCCAAATACATAAGGACCCTGAGCGAATAATCAGTATAGCGAGTAAACCGCATGAAAATCTCCTACCTATAAAAGATATATTTTCTATATTGCTTTTATGCAAGAGCATTATTATATGGTGTAGATAATATACATGTTTAAATTTCACCGTCAGTAAACACTGTGCCCCAGGAGGCAAAAATGACTGAAAAAAAGACAGTTCGGAACAAACCAGATCTACCAACCACTGCAGGCGCCCATTACAAGCCCGCCGGTTTCAGCGACCGCTTCGCTTTTGGATTTGTTAAACTGCTTCGATTTTTCGCCGATTTGTTTTTCCAGAAACGTTATGGCCACCGCGCCGTTGTTTTGGAAACCGTCGCTGCGGTGCCCGGCATGGTTGGCGGCTTGTTGCAACACCTGAAGGCCTTGCGCCATATCCGCGATGACCAAGGCTGGATTGCCGAGCTATTAGAAGAAGCGGACAACGAACGTATGCATCTGATGACATTCATCCAGATTTCAAAGCCCACCGCAGCTGAGCGCATCGTGATCATGATCGTGCAAATGATATTCTATAATATCTATTTCTTCCTGTATCTGCTGTCTGCGAAAACTGCTCACCGGGTAGTTGGCTACTTTGAGGAAGAAGCTGTACGCAGCTATGACCATTATCTAGCGGAGATTGATTCTGGAAACTTGGAGAATGTGCCTGCACCGCAAATTGCCATCGACTATTGGAATATGGACACATCTGCGACCCTTCGGGATGTGGTGATTGTTGTACGCGCTGATGAAGCGGGTCACCGGGACCGTAACCACGGTTTTGCTGACGCAATCAAAAGCGGGCGGAACCCCGGTGGCTTGAACTCTGGAGGACTGGGCGACACAGTGCCTGCTCCTGAACCCGTCGGCGCTGACTAGGGAGCCATCTATGACGCAAGGCATACGAATTCCCACCCGCAACGTTAACCAAGCATTTTTGGTTGATGATGCATTGATCGAGGCATTGGTTCATACTTTTTATGACCGCGTTCGGGCACACCCGGCGCTAGGCCCTGTGTTCAACAGTGCCATTACCAACTGGGAACCACATCTGGCGACTATGGTCGACTTCTGGTCCTCAGTGATGAACACCAGCGGCCGCTACAAGGGGCAGCCCATGCCAAAACATGCGGCGCTCAGCGGAGTTACACCTGCGCATTTCACCATATGGCTCGGCCTATTCCGGGACACAGCAACAGAGCTGTGCACACCCGAAATCGCAGCCCGTTTTGCGGAAAAATCAGAGCTGATTACCAAAAGCCTACAATTGGGGATGTTTGGCTTGCCCGGCCTTAAACAGCCTATCGAAAAAACCAACACTTCGACTAATCCATGACCAAGGACAGAACAGCAACAAATAATGCTCTGCCTGGCGGCCTGAAGGCCTACAGGCGCACCCCCACATTTACTGAGCATACTGTGCCAAAAGGACTGTTGAGTGACCATAAAACCAAGGCTGGTGTTTGGGGTCAAATTCATGTCGAAAGTGGCCAGCTTAACTATGTTATTCCATCGAAAAGCCATACCCAACTGCTAAACCCGGGCGAAATTGGTACCGTTGAACCAGAACAACATCATCGTGTGAAACCGGTTGGCCCAGTGACATTTTACGTCGAATTTTGGCGCTAGCTTATTCGTTCGCAAACACCTCCGGTGGCCTACGGTGCTTGGTCGTGTGTTCGTAAGCATAGGCAAACTTAATGAGCGCGCCTTCTGCATAAGGTCGGCCCAATATCTGCAAGCCCGCCGGTAGTACACCGCGAGTATAACCCATGGGAACGGATACGGCCGGCAAGCCAGTTGCGGGCGCAACCAGTTGGCTGTTGTCACCTTTATAGTCTTCCAGCGCAGTCTCGAGCGGAGCTGGCGGATTGGTCCAGGTCGGATAAATGATAGCGTCAACTTTCGCAGCATCCATCGCCGCAATCACATCGTCCATATAGGCTTTGCGCGCTGGATGTTTGGGATAATCTTGGCACGGCGGATCTGCCTGTTCCGGGTGCTGCCCCATTGGTTTGCCACCAAAAAACTCCAACCCATCCTTGATGTAAGGTGAATATTGCCCACTTTCATAGACTTCCATCACATCCTTGATAGGCGCGTCTGGCCCCAATGATTTTAAATATTGCTGCATGTCATAGCGAAAACGAACGCAGAAAACGTCCGCAACCAGATGAGCAGCGAAATTCTCAACAGCAAATGGGTCAACGATGGTAGCACCGGCAGCACGCAGATCGGCGACCGCCTGCTCAAAAACCTCGATAACCTCCGGATCAGCATCGTCAGTGTTAACCAGCGCTCGCAATACCCCTATGCGGGCACCCTTCAGGCCGCCCTCATCCAAAAATACCGTATAATCTTTTTCGCGCTTGCCCTTGCCAAGCTCCGTGAAGGGGTCGGCAGGATCGTAGCCTGCAACCACATCAAACATACGCGCGCCGTCGGTAACCGTGCGAGTCATCGGCCCGGCGATGTCCCAATCAAACGACAGAGGAATAACCCCGTCACGGCTGGTGAGACCGATGGTTGAACGAATTCCAAACAATGCCAAATGCGATGACGGCCCCCGTATTGAATTGCCGGTGTCTGACCCCATGCCAGCAACACCGAAACTAGCTGCGGTGCCTGATGCTGTACCACCACTGGAACCGGCTGGTGTTTTCGTAAGATCATATGCATTAGCCGTCGTGCCAAAGGACGAACTAACCGTTTGACGCGGACTGAAGGCCCATTCGGCCATATTGGTTTTGGCGAGCACAATGGCCCCGGCTTCCCTGAGTTTACGCACCATAAAAGCATCATCTGGCGGGATACTATCCTTCAGCGCGATGGAGCCGCCCGTCGTTGGCAGGTCGTAGGTATCAAAATTGTCTTTTACCAATATAGGCGCACAAAACAGCGGACCAACATCCTCGCCCTTCGACAGGGCGGTATCTATTTCAGCAGCGCGGTCGAGCGCACCTGGGTTGATCATGGAAATAGCATTCAGGCCCGATAGTGCGTCATACCGGGCAATGCGGTCCAAATAGCCTTGCACAATCTGACGACAGCTCATACGACCGCTGGTGATTTCAGTTTGCACATCGGCGATCGTCGCCTCGACGAACTGGAAGGGGTCAGGCTGTGCTGGCGCGCAGGAGACAAGACCAACAGTCACCGCCGCACCGAGAATAAGTTGTTTCATTTTCTTCCACCCCTTGATCCGTTGCCCTGCATTTGACCCTATCAGTCTTTGACGGCTTACAAAAGCCCGCTACCGCTTTTGTGATTGTCCCCAATTTCCGAATACAGCTACTAATTGAAATCGACATTTCCACCTATTCTTGACTGTTTGGTCAAGAATAGGTAAGCTAAGGCAGGGAAATGAGAAAAGGGAGAGGATATGCCATCTGACATTGGCAAAAATTCAAGCAGTGGCTGTATTTCGGATAGCGACATTGCTGCGAATTTCGACGATTTGCACAAGCCCCTGAACGCACTACAGGCAGTTGGTGCTGCTGATCATTGCATTTACTGCTATGATGCCCCCTGCATACAAGCGTGCCCCACGTCAATCGACATCCCCACATTCATTCATCAAATCCGCACCGACAATGTGATAGGCGCAGCGCGCACAATTCTCTCTGAAAATATTATGGGTGGCACCTGTGCCCGCGCCTGCCCGACCGAAGTACTGTGCGAACAAGCCTGCGTCTATAACCACGGCGACGAAGACCCGGTCGAAATTGGCCTGCTGCAGCGATATGCTGTTGACCATTTGATGGCCGAAGGCGGTGCCCACCCCTTTAAGCGTGGCGAAGACAGCGGCAAGCACATTGCTATTGTCGGTGCCGGCCCAGCGGGCCTGTCGTGCGCGCACCGCGCTGCAATGCTTGGCCATGCAGCTACAGTATTTGAAGCAAAGAAAAAGCCAGGCGGCCTGAATGAATACGGCCTCGCTGCTTATAAAATGGTTGACGATTTTGCCCAAAAAGAAGTGGATTTTCTGCTGAACATCGGTGGTATTGAGATCAAATACGGTCAAACGCTCGGTGAGAATTTGAGCCTACAGGATCTGCTTGAAAAATTTGATGCTGTGTTCCTGTCAGTTGGACTTGGCAGCACCAACAAGCTGGGACTGGATCAGGAAAACACCGAAGGCGTGATCGACGCTATTGATTTTATCGAAATCCTGCGCCAAACCGACGATAAAGCCCAAATGCCGATCGGCAGCGATGTTATCGTTATCGGTGGTGGCAACACTGCCATTGATGCGGCAGTACAGGCAAAAAAACTGGGCGCCAGGAATGTGACGCTGGTTTATCGTCGCGGCGAAGCGGCCATGAGCGCCACAGCCTATGAGGTTGAGCTGGCGCGCAAAAACGGCGTGATGGTGGAGCTGTGGGCCAAGCCTGCAGCTATTTGCGGCAGTGATCAGGTTACCAGTATGACATTCGAGCGCACAAAAATGCTGAACGGCAAGCTGACAGGAACTGGCGAAACTTATAGTGTTAAGGCTGACACCGTGATGAAAGCCATCGGTCAGCAGCTGGACATCGCCCCCTTGAAAGGCTTCGAAATTGCAGGAGGGAAAATCGCGATCACTGCAGATTTTGCCACCAATGTTTCCGGAGTGTTCGCAGGCGGTGACTGTATCGACACTGGCGAAGATCTAACCGTACAAGCGGTTGAAGACGGCAAACGGGCGGCCCACGCCATCAATGACTATTTGACAAACGAAGGAACGCACAATGGCTGATCTTGGATGCGTTATCGGCGGCGTTGAAAGCATCAACCCCTTTTGGCTGGCCTCGGCTCCGCCAACCGACAAATATTATAATGTTGTCCGTTCTTTTGACGCTGGCTGGGGTGGCGTGGTGTGGAAAACACTGGGCATCGACCCACCGGTTGTCAATGTTTCCAGTCGGTACGGTGTGCACCAAGACACCGGCGGCGGGGTTATCGGCATCAACAATATCGAACTGATTTCCGACCGGCCGCTGGAGACAAACCTGCGGGAAATTGAACAATGCCGCAAAGAATGGCCAGATCGGGTCATTATTGGGTCAATGATGGCGGAAATTGACGAACAAGCCTGGAAAGAGCTGGCGATTAAAATTGCCAACTCGGGCGTGCACGGTATCGAGCTTAACCTGGGTTGCCCGCACGGCATGTGCGAGCGCGGCATGGGTTCCGCCATCGGGCAGGTACCGGAAATGGTTGAGCAAACCACACGCTGGGTCCGCGAGGCGGTTGATATTCCGGTCTTTACCAAACTGACACCAAATATCACCAACATCCTCTGGCCCGCTGAGGCCGCAAAACAAGGCGGTGCACATGCGGTGTCACTGATTAACACGGTAAATTCCATTGTATCGGTGGACCTTGATGAAATGGCACCAAACCCGGTTGTTGACGGCAAGGGAACTCACGGGGGATATTGCGGCTCGGCGGTGAAACCTATTGCACTTAATATGGTGGCTGAAATTTCCCGTGCTGTTGAAACACAGGGCCTTGATATTTCGGCAATCGGCGGCATTCAAAACTGGCGCGACGCCGCAGAGTTTATCGCGCTGGGCGCCAATGCGCTGCAGGTATGTACCGCCGCTATGCTATACGGTTTCCGTATCGTCGATGACATGATCGACGGTCTGTCCGCCTTCATGGACCAAAAGGGATACCGCACCATCGAGGATTTCCGCGGCAAGGCCGTTTCCAATACGGTGAACTGGAACGAATTGAACATGAACTTCGATACCAAAGCCTTTATCGACCCGGATAAATGCATCGAGTGCGGTCGTTGCCATATCGCCTGCGAGGACACATCACATCAAGCCATTGAGTTTAATGTAGCGGACAGCGGCAAGCGCAGCTTCACTGTTGTCGACAAAGATTGTGTTGGCTGTAATCTGTGTGCTCATGTTTGCCCGGTACCAGATTGTATTGAAATGAAACCTGTGACCACGAAAGAGCCTTACCTTACTTGGCCAGACCATCCATTAAACCCGCACAAGGCGGACCCTATTAGTAGCCAGTAACTGGTAACTGAAACAAACAAACCACTGAATGTTAATCTGGGGAGGCTGACATGACTGCGCAAAATAACAGCCCTTTGGGCGCAGACGGAAGAGCGAACAATCTGGACGCTTACTGGATGCCATTTACGGCAAACCGCCAGTTTAAAGCCAATCCGCGGATGGTTGTCGGCGCCGATGGCATGTATTTCAAATTGTCCGATGGCCGCGACCTAATGGATGGCATCGCCGGATTATGGTGCTGTAATGCTGGCCACAACCGCCCCCGCATCGTTGAAGCCATTCAAAAACAAGCCGCAGAACTGGATTATTCGCCCGCCTTTCAGATGGGGCACACTAAACAGTTCGAGCTAGCCAGTCGCCTGGCGCGGATGATGCCCGGCGATTTGAATAAAATCTTTTTTACCAATTCGGGATCAGAGTCCGTAGAGACTGCGCTGAAAATGGCAATTGCTTATCATCGGGCGCGCGGTGAGGGGCATCGCACGCGCCTGATTGGCCGGGAAAAAGGCTATCACGGCGTTAATTTCGGCGGCATGTCGGTGGGCGGCATGCCCGCAAATCGCAAAATGTTCGGTTCGCTGGTGAACGGCGTTGATCATATGCGCCATACCCACGGCATCGAGGAAAACCGCTTTTCCCGCGGCCAGCCGGCTCACGGCGTTGAGCTTGCTGATGACCTGGAACGGCTGTGTGATTTGCATTATCCTTCCACCATCGCCGCCGTAATTGTTGAGCCACTGGCCGGGTCGGCCGGTGTTATTGCTCCTCTTATGGGGTACCT
>JAALKD010000040.1 GCA_011088215.1 Sphingomonadales bacterium
GGGGTGCCCGGTTGCAGGCCCGCTCGGCATCGGCCAGATAGCCACATTTGCAAGGTCGCGTTGCCAACATGCCATTTCGATTTTCTGGTGAAAGATCAATGCCTTATCAAAAGCACCCGAAGACCATAGGAGAGCATACCCTAAAAAGGCGCTGTGAACTGGAACTTTTCCAGAAAGATGTGGGAAGGCGAATAGGTGTATCTGCGCGGACGATTATGAGCTGGGAGAAGGGTTATACAAACCATGAAATTCAGCATTTTCCAGCCATATTTTCATTCCTCGAATATGACCCATTTCCAGACCCTAAAACGCTCGGTGAAAAGATAGTGGCATGGCGACGAAGGAATGGCATCACTAGAAAAAGTCTCGCCCGCCAGTTAGGAATTGACGAAGCTGCTCTGACGACGCGCGAATTAGATGTCGCATCTTCTACCGAGAAGAAAGCAGTGCAGCTTACCGGTTTTCTGGAGAACCAATTTGGAGATGTGCCGGCTTTCCACGGAAAAGGATACACCAAGTGAAACTGACTCCACTTCCGCCATTGACCTTTTGCGAACATTGTTCAGACTCATAACCTGAAGATCGTAGGTTCAACGGCATGCGCAGCAACGCATTGCGTTACGAAAAAGCGCCAAGGACAAGAGAGCAATTCAATGGCGTCGATCTGTAGGCGTATTTAACCTACGTGCTCGAGACAATTGCCGATCACTTGGCAAAATGTATCGAAGAGCTGTTGCCCTGGAACTT
The DNA here is from genome assembly GCA_011088215.1 of Sphingomonadales bacterium. Taxonomy (GTDB): domain Bacteria; phylum Pseudomonadota; class Alphaproteobacteria; order Sphingomonadales; family Kordiimonadaceae; genus Kordiimonas. The sequence goes on from JAALKD010000040.1 coordinate 748, forward strand.
CAAAGCGACTGCTGAAGTCAAAGCCGTTTGATCAACGTAGGTCGGGCGGTTATGATTGGCGAGCATTATAGCAGGCTGAGCAGGGCATTAATTTAGGCTATTGTGGTCGTAGATGTCATGTTGCAGGCAAGTGAGGCATCACAATGGAGCGTCGTCATTTTCTACAGGCTTTGTTAGCAACAACAGCTGTTGCCAGATCCGGGCCGTGCTGGGCCTTTCCATCGAACGAAAACGGCCAGTTGGAACGAGACTCAATGTCGGTTCTGAGCGGAAAGCCAGTGGCCAAAGGTGTGCCGCTCGATCTTGCCTTCGACGCCCATGTGCATATCTTCAATGGTGCTGACATCCAAACGTCAGGGTATCTGAAAGGGCCCGTTTTAAACGGGCTTGGCGGCGGCTTTTTCTATCGAAATTTGGTCAAGCTCATCGGCGCCATTGTCGATCAGGTCATGCGGTCCGCTCCTAGCGCTCGCAGGGAATTGCGGATGCTAAACGGCTTGCCCAAATTGCTGTCGGAGCTGGGAGAGCAAGACCCTGGTATGCGTCTATCCGGCGACATCGGAGAGCAATATCAGGTTACCAAGGATGTCGTGAAAGAAAACATCGCTGGCGAGATTTATCAGACATATGTCGATGCCGTAGCGGAGTCGCTCTCGGCTGTTGAGGGAGCCGAATTCGATGACGAAGACGCTGCGCTTGTTTCCGAGCTGAGGGAAGGCCGCGAAGGCCATTTGGATGCAATCGTGGACAGCTATTACCGGGTTGGCGCCTATCTGCCCGAGGAGGACAGGGAAAAATACCAGCATTATTTTTCCGATGTCACCGACCGCATGCGCGCGAACCGGGTCACGCTTGATCGGCTTGAGGCCATGCTACAGCTGTCGCTGTTGCATTCGGCCCCTGGATTCTTGCGGTTCGTCATTGCACTCTTGGCCTTTCGCTACACCAATTTAGAGACCTATCGCCATGGCTTTTCAACCAGCCGGAACGCGTTTGGCGTAGACGCCTGCTTTGCCGCCATGGTCGATTTCGACTATTGGCTGGGTGACTGCGATGATGCGCTGACAAGCCTAAAGGACCAGATTGAATTGATGCACCGGCTAGCGGTGATGTTTCATGGTTTTATGGTGCCTTTGGCCGCTTATAACCCCTGGCCGGACGACGAAGATCACGCGCAGTCGATGGCGTTGTTGCATGACGCCGTTGCAAACAAAGGGTTTGCAGGCGTTAAAATATATCCGGCTATTGGCTACAAGCCGTCTGGCAATAGTTCCGATCAGTATCATCCGCGCGATAAAGCGCCGGAAACTAATCAATTGAATTTAAATCTCGCGAGCTTTTTCAAAACGTGTCGAGATCTAGAGATTCCGGTGATGGCGCATGCTAACCGAACCATGGGCGAATTTGTCATTGAAGAGTGCAGGCTCGAAAATTGGGTGGACTATCGTGACTTTGGCGGCCCCGAAGCCTGGGAGGCTTTTTTCATCGATCAAAACAATCCGGATAACAGAACGCAGCGCGTTAATCTCGGTCATATAGGTGGCGCTAAAAAAGAGTGTAATGCGGAGGATAGCTGGACATACCAATTTATGGATTTGGCGCAGGCGGAAGAGCTAAGATACTTGTTCGGCGATATCGGCTTTTGGACAGACCTCTATCACCGGCGGCGCAGCCAACATTTTCGAGACGCGCTGCGCAAGGCCGCAAATATTGAACTCAATGATGGCACTTGGCGGCCCGGAGTTGACGTTTCGGGTGTGGATCGGCTGGTGTTTGGCAGCGATTGGATGATGATGATTCGTGAGGGCGGTTGGACCCGCTATCCTTGGGCGGTATATGACGCGCTACGATATCAGGATACATTCTCCGTACTGGATCTCAGAAAGATCTATGACGTCAACGTGCTGGAGTTATACGGCCTTCCGCAATGGCGCGGCTCGCGTACTCAAAACGATAATTTTATTCGCCTGCAAAAATATTACGCGCGGTACGGGGTTTCGCCGGCCTGGTTCGAACGCATCCAGCAGCGTAATCGCAAAGACGCGCTTGGCGTATAGGCCGTCAGGTCGCATAGCTCCAATCTTAAGGTGCGCAAGATGTTGCAGTAGCCTTGGATTAGGGAGGTGAATAATAATTTTCCAAACAAACACGACTGGGGTTGGTTCACGGCGGTCGCTGGGCTCAAAGATGGCCGCCACCTCCCAGGGCACCGCCCCAATCGACATAAGAAACCGTCTGGATGGTGCGAAGTTATGTAGGCCGTCATCGTCTGAGCGCTTGGTCGATTGGTAAAGAATTGACGATTGCGACACCACCACGCTAGAGTATTGGCAAGGAAGCCTCGCGCTTCGGTTTGAAAAGAATATGGAGGTAGGGCACTCAATGATGCCACTTGAGTGTATTATGCCCCTTGCCTCAGTCATTTGTTTTTAAATGTGTAATAGGTTGGGCTTGTGAAACGGCTTTTGGAGTCTTTCTAAAACAGCTGTATACAAAAACAGCTGAACACAAGGGGGGTAAAGTGATGTCACCAACAGGCGTGTTAGATGTGAAGCAAAGCGGTTTGCCAAGTTGGTTCAGTTCAAAGATTCGAAAAACGTGGATTGCTGTCTTCATCATTAGCCAGCTGGCTTTTGCCGTATACATTTACGCACTTTATGGCACCGCGGTAACCTCTGGGCGGCAGGAGGTTTGGGGTTTCGTATTTGACAACATTCACAAACCAGCTGGAGCTTTCGCGGCCAACCTGGGGATAACTTTGCATCTGTTTCTGGCGGCTTTTATCATGATCATCGGGCCGCTTCAATTTGTGCCTTTGATCAGGGAAAAAACACCGAGGGTCCACCATTGGACTGGGCGTATTTTCCTTGCCTTTGCGGCGCTCACGAGCTTAGGCGGGTTAACCTTTATTTTTACTCGCGGCACTGTTGGTGGGCTGGTTATGGATGTGGGGTTTGGGAGCTATGGCATCTTGTTGTTGGTGTGCATTGTGCAGGCTTGGCGCAACGCCGTGGCAAGGAATATCGCGACACATCAAAGATGGGCTATCCGGGTGTTCCTGATGTGCACCTGTTCATGGATGTGGCGCATTGATTATACCGCTTGGGCTTTCGCGAATAACTGTAAAAACTATGGAGAGGCTTGTGCAGGGCACACAAGCAATTTTCAAGGCATATTCGACGACTTTATGGCATTCGCCTTTTATATCGTCCCCATGGCATTGCTTGAGATGTATTTCTATTTTGAGCGCACTAAGAAATATAGGCAAAACCCCATCGTTTCTGATATGGCGGTTTTGATAACCTTGCCGATCCTGATTGTCGGTGCGATTGGCATTTTCGTCGCTTGGTGGCTGCCCGGCATCGAATGCGCCTTTGGGCCTTCCCTATCATGCAAACTGGGTGTTCTCAATTAGAACTGATGCTTTTCTATTAGGTGAACTAAAGTTTAATTCACAGCGAGCTGTCTTGAAGAGTTATCTTTTCTTTCGATACTGTGATTTGAGGCGTGTCAAACTGAGTTTTTCGTTGGAACATCGATGTTGATGCTTGGCAAACAAGTTTGATTGGGGCATTTGAATGGACGTGCAGGCATGATTTTGTTCTCACATTTCTCGCTCTTGGTGCTGGCGGTAGCAATCGCCAGTTTTGTTGCTTTCATAGAGGTCTCGCGTAGTAACCTGATTGATGATCGCCGGACCTGGCTAAAACATCATCTTGGCTTCACGCTTCTGTTCAATCTAGTGTTATTTGCGGATCACAGCATATATACGCTGGATACCCGGTATTTCTATATCCTCCGCTATCCTACGGTTCTATTGATCGCAATCAGTTACGTGGAGCTCAGCTACGCTGCAGCAGGCTATGGCGGCACACGGCATCGAAAAATCTACCGAATCATTGTCGGCCTCGCCAGTCTGGCTTGGGCCTACGGTCTATATAAAGCCGTCAGTTCGGGCGCTAGCTATTATAGCAGTGCCTATAATATTTTGCTGCCCCTGCCTATTCTAATGTTTTGGTGGCCGGGATTATTGTTCTGGTTCGGTTTCAAAAAGCAAGGCTTCTCGATCACACCCTTTAGTAATTTCAAAGTTCTATGGGCGTCATTTTCATATGGTCAAAAAGCTGCTTTCGCCTTTTGGGGCGTCGCACTTTTGCGCATCTTAAGTACCACCACACCAGTTCTTGAGCGAACCACCAACTTACCGCAAGAGGCGACCTGGACCCTGTTCTATGTAAACAACCTGCTGACTTTGTCGGCCATGACAATTATTTTCCACGCCTTTATAGAAAAGCGGGCGAATTTGGCGTCTCGCATAGCCAACGTACTTACAGTTGCGATTTTGTCTGCCTTTATGGTTGTCGTATTGCTGTCCTATACCGACAAAACGCCGCTACCCAGCGATGACATCGCGGTGATTTCACAACATAGTCTCGAATTCTCGCCATCGATGAACGGCTACAGTGCCGTTGTTGTAGACCCTGAATGGGAGGATATAGCAGTGACGCGCCATGCGGCAGAGTTAAACAAGCCGATCAACGTGGCGTTACCCTTCAAGTTTCCCTTCTACGGGAAGCATTACGGTCGGCTGACCATCTATCCAGATGGTCAGGTAGTGCCTTCAAACGACACTGCTGTTAAAGACAGGCCACTCGCTGAAGTAAAATTGGCATGCATCTATGATCAACCGGTTATTGCGCCGTTCTGTTTGCCCAACAGCCACTATGAGATATTTACAAGCGTGGCTGACGATACCGATACAGTGGTGTTGATGTGGGCGTACAATGTTCAAAAGGTTTCGCAGAAACAGGATTTCGTTGTCCAGCTGGTATTGTCAACGACAGGAAAGATCACCGTCAATTTTTCCAACGTGCCAACTGCTGCTGCCATTGCGCGGCATAACGCCATTGGTATCCATAGTGGTAACGGTATAGGGGCCGGTCCTGAGACATTGGCAGGACTGCCAATTCAGAGTGCCGAGAAAGCTCTCTGGTTTGATTTCACCTATGGACGCCGCGCTGCAGCACATGAACTGCTAAAACCCCTCGTGATGTTCCTGGCATTTGTTATTGCTTTGGTTCTTCTTGTGATCAGGCCCTATATTATCACGCTCATTGTCGCCCCACTTGAACATATCAGGCGCGGCGTGAAGGCCGTTGACGAGGGACAGTTCGATAGCGAACTCAAGGTTCGACGAGGCGATGAGTTCGGTGATGTCGCGGCGGGCTTTAACACAATGCTCTCATCCTTGAATGAAGCACGGCAAAGGTACGATGAACAAACCGATCTGCTAGAGTCTGAGCTTACTTTCCGCACCATTGAAGCCGCGAAAAAGATCGACCCGGACATTCTGTCCAAAGATCAGGTGTTCGAGCAAAACCTGCGCTCAACCATTGAAGACAATATGGGTAATCCCGGTTTTCAGGTGGCTGAGCTGGCCGATGCAATGGCCACCAGTACACGCCAGCTTCATCGGCGGGTGGTTAACCTGACCGCGCAAACACCCGCCGCACTCATTAAAAACCTGCGCCTTGAACAGGGTCATATGCTGCTTTCCGCCAAGGCTGTTACGGTTTCTGAGGCCGCATACAAGGTCGGATTCCGCGATGTCAGCTATTTCACAAGATTATTTCAGAAAAAATATGACATCACGCCTTCAGACCTGCTCAAGGCATAATAATATAATTAAATCAATATATTACTAGCTTGTCTGTCTGCTCTTTGCCGTCCGGCATATCTGCCATTCTTGGGGTTCATTTCTGCCATGGCGGGTTTCCCGCTGTATTTGGCAGGATTTTTTTGTCGACGCTATTCATGTTTGTCTCATGTTTTAAACGTCAACAGGATTATCGACATGAACCAAAGATGCACACTTGAAAGCACTGCAGACATTCACCGCACCACCATGCCTTCTGAACTGTTCGAACAATATAGCACGCAGAATTTTTTGCAGAACCTGAAGGGTAGCCGTACCCACATTATCATCCAGCAATCTGAAGTCGAGCCGACCGCAGCGCCGACCAACCAACCTGTGTCTGCTGCGGCCTGAGCGTCAGACATTTTACCTTCTAAACAGGCTTTTTTGGGAGCAAACCCATGACCATTTTTTCGAAAATGACTGCTAATGGTCCGGTTATTTTTACTGTTGTCCTTACTTGCGTGATTTTAGGTAGTTTTTCCGTTTTTACAGCTGGCGTAGAAGCACGAGAAAATCACATTCCGATAGTCGAAAGATTTGATAAAGATCGATGCTGGGGCAGCCGAAAGCACGATGTAGGATTTCGTTCTAACGGCCAAAATTTTGGGAAAGATACTGGTTGATATCATATCATCCTTCGCGAGTAGCCAAAAGGAGAAATGTATGACTAATTATGTACAGCAACTGGGCACGAATTTTGGCTATGAGGCCGTCTATAGTATCAAAGTTTCCACGCTTAACAGTCACATCAAACGCCTGATGCACCTTGAAGATTCGCATGTAGGGAAAGAGATTGATACCATGGGTGATGTCTCGGAGCATGACCCTTCCTTTAAGGCATATCTCTATGACCGCAAGATATATCCGAGTCTCGGGTTAAAAGTTCCCAAAGAGGAAAAGGGCAAATATCAAAAAAACCCGCCTCTGGAATTCAGGGTGCCGTTAAGGCGCGGGCACTTTTACCCTGAGGGCGCCGCTGCCGGGCAATCCATAAAGATTAGAGACTGGACCCTTATCCTTAAGGTGCAACTTGATCTGGTGGGGCTTGGGCGGGATCTCTCACTTGAGCGCGACCAGATCCCTCATGAAATGCTGGAAAAATTTGAGCAGCTGACTTCCGCAGATCTGACGGTTGAAGCGATGATCCTGAATTTTGAAAATGCTCACCGGGTGGAAAATTCATCGGTTGATTTTGGCAGTAACCCGCCCGACCCGGCGCAGCGGGAGCTGTTTGAGCAGTTGATCCGTGATCATATCGACCGGGTGAAAGGCAAGGAGCATGCCTGGATATTTGGTGGTTATGGGGCTGTTGAGGGAGATGGAGACTCAGAAGGGAACCCTGAAACGGTTACCGGGGGCACCATGGGGGCTGCGTCAAGCCCCGGCAGCAAGACTTATATAACCGATGATGTCATCTTCTATTTTCTGACAACAAAAGACTTCCATGTGCGCAGCGAACCTGTGGATATGGACAATTTCATGATTACACAGATGATGTGTGACAAGGGCCTGAAAGACCGCGCACGGGCCTGGATTACGTTCTCATATCCTTTATTCCTGCGGGGGTTGCTTGAAAGATCCATATGCAAGGGCCTGACATGGCGCCGGGGGGACGTGGAAAGTGGTGTGGTCAGGGCTGATTTTTCTGACATTGGCGGGCGCAGCGGGCAACTGGCTATTGGTGTTGCTAAGGGGGATAACAGTTTTTCCTTTACCCATACGGTAGATCAGGCGGGCGAATTCCGGGAGGAAAGGCAAACTGTGCGACTGGAGATGCGTTACAGGATCACAGCCCATGTTACTACCCGGTTTGAGATGATCGCAGATAATGATGATTTTGATTTTATCAGCACTCGTCTTTACAGCAAGGAAACAAGCATCCACCCCCTTTATGTCAGTACGCAAGACCTGAATGACAGGGATGCAGATTGGGTGACCTATGGTTATTCCGAGTGGCATGAAACCAACACAGATGAAGCCATTGCCCGGGCTGTTCTGGAATCTGTTCCACATCAATTTGCCCAGGCGGTTATTGAAGTGATGATTAATTTTGCTTGGAGCATCCGTAAAGAGTTTGATCTGGCGCAGGAACGCCTGAAGAACTGGCACCAGTTCCAGTTAGAGGGTTTTACAGGCCTGACGGGCGGGGTGATATTACCAATAGAGCAAGGAGCAATGCGGGTGGCCAACGCACGCTTTGCCAACAATAAAATGATGTTCCTGTGCACCCCGAATGATGTTTTTGAAATGAAAACAAATGAGTGGTTTGAGGAGTCTTTTTAGTTTTTATGTAGAAACCTGTGCCATCCCACTCCCCCTTCCCAACCACCCGCGACAAGTTACACTTAGGGTGGTTGGCCAGAGAAATAGCCTTGGGAGTGGGATGGCACAGACTGGTAACGAATAAATAAATTTAGCCGTTAAATCATATCCAGATATAAGGAAGGGGAACTACCGTGAGTAGAGAAGCCGTCCGTAAACTTGAGATTCCATCAGCTATCGAGTTTGATCTGAAAGCCAAAAAGCAGAAACTCGCCTTCCTGAATAAAGAGGGTAACGCCCTGATTGATGAAGATCACAACATCAAGGTGGCGGTGCAGAATGATATCAGCCTGGATTATGAACAGGGCTATTTTGTTGATGAAAGCCAGGGGATTGAGGCGGTGCGCGACAAGGCGGGCACCACCCATATTTTCCACCTGGATACTGCCGGGAACCTGCTGTGTTATGTCCCCGAGGAAGATGCAGCCCTGCCATGGGCTTCCCGAAACCTGACGGTTGATATCAGCACCAGCTTTAATGGCAATGCCAGCTCATTGGCGGTGAAAAGCTTTTATGTTGCCAGCGAGGAAACAGGCGACATGTCGCTGGTGGCCGTAACGGAAAGTCGGGCCGCAGACGATGGCATGGCCTCGGTTTTCCTGATAGATGGTTTCGATCTGGCCCGTGGGGATCAGGCGTGGCAAAAGTTCGGGCCGTCCCAGCCGGTGGATGTTTCCTATGTTAAATCAGTCAGGACCCCTCTTGCCAAAGGTCAGGTAGATGCAGGGGATGAGGAACTTCTGTTTATCGCAGGTCAGTCAACTGATATGGCTAAAACGCCTGAGGACCGATCTTTGTTACGTGGTTATGTGCTCAAAGTTGATGAGGAAACGGCTGGTCTCAATTTTTGGCCTGAAGTGGTTCTGGTGGATGATACTGAAAAGCTGGTGCATAGCGAGTTTGGCTATCAGACAGGCCCGGGGGAAGGCCTTTATATTCTTGGGGAGTCTGACGCCGGCTCTGTTCTTGGCTTTTACAGTGTTGAGGATTGGGAGAAATACCCCCACGGGGCCATGCCAGCCTTTTTCCTGCCGCATCACAAAAAACCGGGGGCATTTGCCTCTCTGTTGGGGGATGAAAGGGATGAATTTGGTGAGCGGTTGAGCTGGCTGTTTTATACGGCTCCCGATCCTGAGACTGGTGTGAATACCCTTTACAGCATGTCGCCAAAAGACCAGACACATGGCTCGGGCATCCACAGTGAAAAAATCCATGATTTCAACCTTGGTGCCGGGGTGAGCAAAATATCAGCAGTGGAAGGGGAAGATGGTCGCTGGGACATTTATACCCATTCCAATGACGGTATGATCGTGAAGGTCAGCAAGGAGACGGGCAAGCCGTGGATGGAACCAACCTTGCTGATGGATAAGGTGAAATCTATGGCCCCGGTTGGCGAAGGCGGCTCGCTCACCAATGAAATTGTGACCTTTTCAGACCAGCACGGCCCCTCGGCCCTGTTCAGCGGCAATCGCAAGAGTGGGTCTTTTTCCCATTATATGCAGGCGGAAAATAACTTGTGGAAATGGAATCAGGTGAAGGTGCCGGAGGAAATTAATCCAAATAATAATAAAATCTGGATGAACAGCCTTTATCTGACCTTCCGAAATGATGATGGCTCGCAGATTGTGTCTGCTGACGGGATCAGTCCGCTGAAAGTACGCCTGCGCAGCAGCGAAACCATAGAGCTAAAAGCCAATGGGGATTATTATGTTCTGACGAAGGACAATGAAGTGGAGGTTGACTTGCAGTCCGATACTTCCCTGTCGTTGCAGGTGGAAGCTAACGGGATCGGTCAGCCGCTTGTGACAGTTGATGCTGACTTTTTGGAAAATGCCATTACTATCAATCCCATGTTCAATGCGCACAGTCGTTTTGCCAGTATTAGTACAGGAGATTTGCGCACGCCAAAAGATAGATACGGTGAAGCGCAAAAACTGGTGCCGGAATCCGTTTCCGAGCATAACCTACAGCAGGGGCAAATGGCCCTTGAAAAATGCAGCGGTTTGTTGCTGAAAAAAGGTGGCCTTGAAGGTTTGCATGCACCGGATACAATGGACTTGCCCGCAGGAACGGCCTCTGCTTTTGAAGGTCTGAAAGGCAGTGGTATTTACCTTACGCCTTCAGGCGAACGGCAAAGCAATGTGCTGAATATGACAGCCTTTACGGATGATGAATGCCGTTTTGCCCTGACAGGAAACAAGGGCAAGCTGACTTTTCATGATAGTGCCGCCACTGCGACTACAATTTTACCGGTGATCAATGATAATTTTGCCCTGCAATATAAGGGCAAAGGCGATGCCAACGATTTCTGGAGCTGGGTTGGCGATATTTTCATGCATGTAGTCAATGGCATCCGCTATGGCAACTGGGATGACTTTACCATTGCCTTTGAGAAGTTCGTTGACGGCACAAAAGAAGGCATCCGCATGGTTGTCGAGGTGGCTGGTCGGGCGTGGCATTGCCTGCTGGAAAAGATGGAGCATATCGGCGAGGCTGTGGCCACCGTCATTGAGTCTGTACTGGAGGCAATGGAGGAAGTGCTAGTTTCGTTGCTTGGCTTTATATTGCCGTGGGACCAAATTCGCCCCATCCATACTACGCTGGAGCGCTGCGCAGAGTATGGCCGCAATCAGCTTGAAAGCAGTGTGGAAAAATTACAGAGCATGGTGCTGGGCAGTTTGGACGATCTGGAAAGTAAGCTGCGAAAATTACGGGAAGATATTGCTCCTGTTGAGAAATATTCGGCCTCAGACGAACAAAAGGAAATGAATAAATGGGTGGATGACAGAGGCCAAGGTGATGATTTTGCCCATGCAATGGATCTGCTCATCAATAATCCGGTTGCCAAATGGGGGCAGGAACAGTTACAGCGCATTTTGCGGGCTGGCCTGGGGGATCTGGCTGCGCCACCTGATATCGGGGCTGCTGCGGAAAGCCATTTCAAAGCCTTTATGAAAGACGATGTGCAGCCTGTGATCAAATCACAGCTCGAGCATATCAGGCAGGTGGCAAAAAACCTTTGGGATAGCCTCAGTAAAGGCGATGTCACGACCAAATCTATTGAGCAGTTTTTTTCTACCCTTGCGCTTGACCTGATAGCGCTGGGTGTTGGTACGCTCTCGAAAGTAACGCGGTTGGTTTTTGGTCTGTTTAAGGTGGTGTTTGCGACAGTGGCTGATCTGTTGATGAAAAAGAGCATGCGCATTCCTTTTATTACCGTTGTGTATAAAAGTGACTTTTGTCTGGGTTCAAAGAAAACACCAACCCTGCTGTCCCAGCTAATTATGGCAATCAGTATTCCGGCGGGCCTTGTGGTCAGCATGTTTGGTGGTGTGAATCCCTTCAATGATTTCAAACCGGAAACGCTGGATGATAAAAATGCTGATCCTGCACAAAATGCGGCATGGCAAAAAGGCTATGGGGTCTGGGGGGCCGGGCTGTCTGGTTTTATTGTCAACAGTTTGCGAACGCTGTTATCAGGCATTTCATTCGGCATGAAATGCCTGGAGGCCAAACATCCGAAGGTGTCTTTTGCTATTGGGTTGTTCAACATGGGCTTGCGCCTGCTGTTCCTGGCGCTGGTGTGCCCGGCTCTGACATTGGCACCTGATACACCCACTGGGGTGGTCGTTACCACCTGGGTTTTTTACGGTATTGTTTTGGTTGACTTTGTTATGTCCGGGTTGATTTTTTCGGTCAGACACGCTGATAAAATGTTGGATTGGATTAAATCAACCTTTAACAGGGAAACGATGAACAACACTTTGAATGCAATGAAGTCAATTATTGTTCTGCCTCATGCAGGGCAAAAGGCAGAAGGCTCTGTTGATGCTGATGCATCTGAGACCTTTGGTATCGTGCTGGATGTTATCGATTTGGTTGTGGCGGTACTTATGGGTGTTTTGGCGATTTTGGCCCGGATTGGTGATCTGGTTGTTAAGGCGATAGGCGGCAAGGGCATTCCCATTGCATCATCGGCTTTGTTTCTAATACAGATTTGCACTGCCAATGCCACGCGCTGGACAAGGATTGTTGTGCCTTATATTACATCTCCCGATTATAAAGCTATCGGTGCTGCTGTGGTTTATACTGGGATGGGTATCACCTGGGGGCTTCATCTTTCCCGCACTTTGGTTGGCATTATGGCCTATTATTTGCCGAGTGACGACACAGGTGATGATTATACACATCAATCTTGTTAACCAGCGTTGTGGGATGAGCATTGCGAATGCTATATCGACGTAAAGAATTGTTTGAAAGTGTTTATAGAAAAATGATCAAAGGATTCCTTGAATTTGGCCAGCAGCATTTGGCTACATCTTTACCAAACGTTTCGATGGTCTACTGGTGTAACGCTATACCTACCAGTGTTACATAGGAACGTGTTCCCCGTCAGCACCTGTGGGGCAATTTAGGAGCTTTTGGTTCCCTGTATGCTTTCAGTTACTCGCCAAGGTGATCATTCATGGTCGCGTTGCCAACATGCCATTTCGACTTTCTATATAAAGATCAATGCCTTACCTGAAGCATCCACAGACTATTGGAGAGCACATCCTAAAAAGGCGGTATGAACTGGGAGAAGGGGTATACGGAGCCTAAGATTCAGTATTTTCCAGCGATAATCTTGTTTCTTGGATATGAACCATTTCCCAAACCCAGAACACTTGGTGAGAAGATAGTTGCGTGGCGGCGGCAATATGGCATCACAAGGAAGGCGCTTGCCGAGCAATTAGGAATGGATGAAGCCGTATGAGGGCCAGGCGAAGGAGTATCGGAGTTCATGTTCGCCAGGTCATAGTCCGGCCGCAACCAATAAAGACTGCCTACATCTTGTGTAGTGGGGGAGGCTATCCGCTTGAGCAGGTGAATGAGCATGCTGGTTCAGGCCGACAGTTGGCTTGGCGGTGAGGCTATGTGTAGCGATGCGGTTTGATTAGGTCTAAGCACTCGGCGTCTAGCTGTAGGGTTGACGACGATCATGCCGGCCCGCGCCTGTGGGAATAGTATCTGCAGACACGTTGGTCACCAGAGCGGAAAACAAGAGCGACAGTTCAATACGTCCCGAATTGGGTCATTCATAGCTCGGACGGCATCCCCCTAGAGTAACAGTCCGCAGGCCAACATGTCGCGCATCTGCCAAATCTGAATTATTTGGTGCGAACAGGCATCACAAAATGTTCCACGAACAAGGATTGGTCAGATGGTTTTTAAGGCTATCATTCTTCCTGTTGCCTAAGTCAGATTGGTACATTGTGATTTGGATAAGATGCTACTGACTATGGGTCATAGTCGGTTTCGACTGCTTGATACTCTCTCAAAAGTTGGCCAAATCGGTCGACTGCATCTCTGCCGGGTTTCTGATCGGCGGTGTTCAACATATTGTAGAGATAGCCGATTTGGCCCACCAGCCGGGCGCGTGGATAGATGACATCAGGCGGGGTCTGCAGTATGTCGAGCGCCGCGGTCAATCGGTCGAACTCTGCGTTGACTTCTGGGCTGCGTTGTTCACGGGATGTGTCGGCATACTGTTTCTTCAGGGCATCATGATCGGCGATTACCTTCGCTTCCAATTTTCTCGCTTTGCTTAAAAGGTCCGACACCTGACGCGCGAGCGTGGCCTGTTCTTCGATATCTGCGGCGTCCAGGCCCTGGTCCGCCAGCTTTGGGTCTACTATCAGTGTGAAGCTTTGGCTTGCTGCGGGATTGCCATTAAGAGCGATGCGCACCTGGTATTCTCCGGGCGGGGTCAGGAAACCTCTCTTGAACCGCCTTTTCGCGTCTTTGTGCCAAGGGCCCAGGTGGGTCATGTCCCAATGGAAACGGTTCAATCCTGCATCCATTTCAAGCGTTGTGTCATGGATGGTATTGGATATGTCCCGGTCTTCATCATCTGATGCGTTTGCATCACTGGGAACCGTGCCACCGGCAACCAGCATTTCCAAGGCTTTCTCATTGATGTTACTGGATGCGTCCTGCCCTTTATCCTTCGGTTTCTTACCATCATTGTAGAAGCTGTTGACGATATCGCCTGTGCTGTCAAGGATATCGAGGCGGATGTTTTTGCGGTCGCCAGCAGGCACATAATAGTCGATGCTTACTCTTGGTCTCGGATAGTCAGGAACTCCCGCGCTGACGCCAGCTGCTCGTGTCACACCGCGCGGTTGGCGGTATCTGTAGGTGTCTTTGGGCTCGAACACAATCAACTGATCGTCGAGGCTGTTCATTGCCGGTTGACCAAGGCTGGTAACATTGTCGAACACCCAAAACCCCCTTCCCATGGTTGAAAGCGCTAGGTCGCCCCGGACGAACTTCAGGTCCGTCACCGGCGTGACCGGCAGATTCTGCTGAAATGAAGTCCAATTATCACCGTCGTCGGTGGACATGAACAATCCAAATTCTGTGCCAGCAAACAGCAGCCCTTCATAGTCGGGGCTTTCCCGCACCACCCGTACCGGATAATCGGCCGGAATGCCGTTCCGGCCATCGGACAGGAGCTTCCAGTTTCTGCCATAATTGGTTGTACGGTATATATATGGTTTCGGGTCGCCGAGCTGGTAGCGCAAAACACTGACGTAGGCTTTTGCCGGGTCGTGAGGAGAAGGCGCCACACTATCCACTCGACCGCCTTTTGGCATGCTCGGTGTTACATCCCGCCATGTCGCACCATTGTCCCTGGTTACATGCACAGGACCGTCGTTGGCACCCGTCCAGATCACTCCTTTTTGTATGGATGATTCCTGGATGGAATAGATAGTGCTGTAATATTCTTCGCCTGTGATATCGCGGGTGATAGGCGCACCAGAAATGACCTGCTTGTCAGGTTCGTTGGCGGTAAGGTCCGGCGAGATGGTCTCCCATGTCAGGCCGTCGTCCTGGGTACGGTGTAGATATTGCGAACCGTGATAGACGGTACCTGGATCATGGGGGGAGACATGGACCGGTGCCACCCGCTGGAAGCGGAATTCCAAATTCGCCGGGTTATGACCGTAAATATTAGTTGCGCCGACGAAATAGGACCGCTCTGTGCCGGTGCGCTTGTCATAAACACCGAACTTACCCTTGCAGTCGGCATAAACAATATTGTGGTTGCCAGGCTTTGGTACGGCTGGCCCGGTTTCGCAGCCGCCAGTATTGACGATGTAACTATTGGTATGCTGTGCACCAAAAGGCGGCATGCTAGGCACCGCGATGGTGGTGCTATTGTCCTGCATACCGGCATAAAGCCAATAGGGGTGCTGATCATCCACATCAACTGTGTACAGCTCTGCCGTTGGCTGATTGAACTGGCCCGACCACGTTTTGCCACCATTGTGGGTAACATTCGCCCCGCCGTCATTGGACTGGATGAACAAATCAGGGTTGTCGGGGTTGATCCACATATCGTGGTTGTCGCCGTGTGGGACCGACATGGTTGTCCAGGTCTTGCCGCCATCCACCGATTTTCTCAAGGGGTTGGCGTTGGAATAAACTATATCGGCATTTTTTGGGCCGATGTCGATATTGGTATAATAAAACGGCCGGTTTTGGATACCTTTGTCGTTCGAGACATGTTTGAAGCTTTGTCCCTGATCGACCGACCAATAGAGCCCACCTTCCTTGCCTGGGGCTTCCACCAGTGCAGCCAGAACACGCGAATCTGCAGGCGTTGTCGCCAGATCGATCTTGCCGACAAGCCCTGTGGGTAACCCATTGCTGATTTTTACCCAGCTGGCGCCGCCATCGACAGACTTGTATATACCTGCCTCGTCCCTCGTGATTTCCCCGCCGCTAATGATGGTCCAGGGTTTGCGCTGCGCCTTCCAGGCGCTGGCATAGAGGATGTTCGGATTGGAGGGGTGAAGCTCAATATCGGTTATGCCCACCTCGTCAGAGATAAATAGAATTTTTTCCCAACTTCTACCCCCATCCGCAGTTTTGTATAACCCGCGGTCCGCGTTGGCGTTGAAGGGCTGGCCGATTGCCGCCACATAAACGATGTTGTGATTGGTGGGGTCGATCTCGACCGCGCCGATCTGGCCAACCTTGTCGAGGCCTATGTGGTGCCAGTTCTTGCCGCCATCAATGGATTTATAGACGCCTTTGCCTTCAATGACGTTGCTACGCAACCCGTCCGAGCCGGTGCCTACATAAATAATATTGGCATCATTCTGGGCGACAGCTATGTCGCCTATTGAAGGCGTCGCAAAGAAACCGTCGGAAACATTGTGCCATGTCGTGCCATAGTCTTCGGTTTTCCAGATGCCACCACCCGATGCGCCAAGATAAAAAGTAGATGGCGCGGCAATGGTTCCTGCCACTGCCGTGACCCGGCCACCGCGCGTGGGGCCTATGTTTCGGAACTCAAAAGCGCTGTATTTTCCGCCAACATTAACACCGGCGGCAACGGCACCGCCAGATACCGTCAGGGGCAGCGTAAGTGAAACAACAGCGATCAGAAATAGGAGAAAGTTTTTCATAGTGACACCCCCGGAAATTCAAGATTATTCATTAGAAGATACCAGCTAACGCGCTGCCAACAATAAATTTTTAGGGGCCAGCCATAATTTTTTTTGCGTTTGCCATAACTATCGAAATGCTCGGACGTTATAGATCATGCAAGGCATCCAGGAATTTGTGACGGCCAATGACAGACAGGATAAAAGCGTTGTTGTCTGGGGCAGCTTGCGGTTCAACGCCTGCACAATTTGAAGATAAATGGGCCAGACCCACCTTCTTTTACGGAATGTGCCCACCCCAAAGTCTTTCATCAAGGCGTGATATTTTTCCGTCTTTTATGGTAAGACCGTATTTCCTATCTTCCCCAAGGAGGGCGGGCGCATCAAGATCCACGTACGATGCACCGGTTGCCAGAACCATGGCTGGCGCCATTGCCAGCGAGGTGCCAACCATACAGCCAACCATAATATCAAGTCCTGTCTTGCGAGCACTGTTTGCCAGGGTAATGGCTCCAGTCAAGCCACCTGTCTTGTCGAGCTTAATGTTTACAACACTGTATAGACCGACCAGTTTTTCAATATCATTTGCAGTATGACAGGACTCGTCAGCACAAAGCGGTACGGGCAACTCAAGCCCCCGCAATTCCTCGTCACGACCAGCTGGCAGAGGTTGCTCGATCATGACAACACCAAAGTTGGTCAGGGATGGCGCAATCCGGTTTAGGAGGTCGATGGTCCAGCTTTCGTTTGCGTCAATCAAAATTTTGGAATGGGATGCGTGTTTGTGAACGGCAGCTAGCCTGCTCAATACATGTTCCTCGTTTAGCTTGACTTTAAGCATGGGGAAATCGCGGAGCTTCGAAGCGGCTAAGCCCATATTTTCAGGGCTATCGATACTGATGGTTTGGACCGAACAAACGCTGTCCGGATAGGCAAGCCTCAGCAAATTACTCACTGTTGTCTTTTTCTGTTTGGCCTCAAGGTCCCACAAAGCGCAATCAACAGCGTTTCGCGCGGCACCTGCAGGTAGCAAGTTAATCAGGCTTTGACGCGTTGCCCCGGCACAGATCTGACCAGACACACTTTTTAGCTGTCGATACACACTGTCGATGGTTTCACCGTATCTTGCGGTGGGAACCGATTCTCCCCGGCCCAACTTTCCGTTACAGCTTAATTTAACCTTGATGACATGAGTTTCAGTTCTCGATCCATGGGCAATTACGAAAGGTTCTTTCAGTGCCCACGTTTCTCTGGAAATTTCCAGCGTCATCATGCCGCCGGTAGGCTTTCGACCAGGGACGCTGTCCCGGTTATCATCGGATCAAAACAAGGCACGGAGAATTCTTTTTCAAGCTTTGCCATTTCCTTGAGACCTTCCTGTTTGCCAATCATTCTGCAGTTAAGTGAAATGCCTGCCAGCTTAACGTTTGGATTGGTAAGGCTTGCCATCCGTAGATTGAGATCAATACACTGTTCCAAACTGGGAATGTTGTAGTGAGACAGGTCTTTTATTTTTTTTCGCCCCGCCTCATGACACATTATGAGTAAATCCGGCTGTGCTCCATGTAACAAACCTGCGCTGACCCCCGCAAATGACGGATTAAACAAAGACCCCTGCCCCTCAATGATGTCCCAATGGTCGTCCTTATTGTCAGGAGTCAATTGTTCCACGGCACCGGCGATAAAATCTGCAGCAATCGCATCTATGCAAATGCCCGAGCCTGCAATCATAAGACCCGTCTGCCCTGTTGCTCTATAGTCCGCGTCGACCCCTCTGGTCTTCATTTCCTTTTCTATGGCAAGAGATGTATACACTTTGCCCACTGAACAATCCGTTCCAACAGTGAGCAATCGCCTGCCACTTCGTTGAAAGCCTTTTCCCGTCTGTAGATCACTTTCATAGTGACGAACGTCATGCAGTTTACTGCCGAATTTTTCAGCAGCCCGCCGAACCTCGGGGATGTCGGATAGCTTTTGATGCAGGCCGCACGCAACATCCATTCCCTTCCCTAGCGCTTCAATTATATAGGGTATCCAGCTTTTTGAGATAATCCCGCCGCTGTTGGCGAGGCCAAGAATCAAAGTGCGGGCACCAGCGGCAACTGCAGCGTCCATCGACAACTTTTTCAGACCAACGGATAAATTGCACGATGAACCTGAAGTCTCCCCCACGCAGAGCTCCGGACGCCATTCGGCAATGCCACGAGACATTTTGATCGCCAATGGTATTGAATTTCTCGATTTTTTTTTAATGAAAAGAATTTTGTGCACTATAACTCCAGTTTATGGTCTGTGAGTGTTTTACCATAATGAGGTGTGCTATTGGCTCAATAGGCCGTTGTTTTCCGCCCTCGCCTAAATTAATTATCTGTCATGACCAACGGAGTTTCATGGTTTTTAGTTTAGTCCGCTTGGCCTTGTAGGTAAGCATGGAGAGGAATCATAGATGCAATTTCTCTTGCCGTCATCCGTGATGAAATATATCAACCAATGGTAAGTATGGGGGTATTATGAAACCCCATAACTTTTTTATATCTTTTTAGGAAAATTAAACTATCTTTCCTAAGTAAGTCCGTTGAAGATTTCAGAATGAAGCTGCATTTCACTATCTGTAGGCAGCTCGAAATTAATTTTTTCAACACGGAAACACAACTTGTTATGCGCCCTCAGTTTGTACGGCTTAAAGGAAGCTTGTGTGAATTTTCAACACGCTGGGGAGCTTAAGGTGAGCAATGGCCTTACGGTTTTTTGCTGATCCATGTTGTTCGTAGCGGCTTGCGATAGGAGGGGTCGATGCGATATCGTCAGATTGAGGTTTTTTTTTCAATCATGACACAAGGTACAGTGACTGCTGCGGCGAAAAGCCTCAACATCACGCAGCCATCAGTGACAGCTACCTTGAAACAAGCTGAGGGCGAACTTGGGTTTGATTTGTTTGTCCGCCGGCGAGGCCGTTTGGTTCCAACACTTGAAGCGCGGAGGTTGTTTGACGAAGTAGCGCGTGCCCACCGTTCGCTAGAAACGATCGAGCAGCTTGCGAGCCGACTGAAGGAAGGCAAGTTGGGCCACATGCGTATTGCGGCTACGCCAACATTGGGCTTGCAGGTGCTTCCTGAGGCAGTGGCGCGGTTCAGCCTAAAGTCTGAAGGCTATTCGTTCGAGGTCACGACGCAACATAGTGGCGAAATTATAGCCAACCTTGATGAAAGGTCTGGCCGGTACGACCTCGGTTTTACTTTTGGTGCGCGTGGGTACGATGGATTAGCGGTGCGCCGTGTTGGCTCGGCACCCCTCATGTGTCTGGTGCCTGCAAACTGGAATGATGCGGGAGATGGTCGTTTCAGCCCAGATCTGTTTCGGGATTTCCCCGTTATCGCCACACTGGAACATGAACCTGTAGGTGCGGCCGCCAAAGCACTTTTTGTTCGATACGGAGTCACGCCAAAGATTGTGGCGAATGTGCACTCTCTTCAGGTGGCTGCCTCTCTCGTTAAACGTCGTGTTGGTCTGGCCATTCTTGATGCGCTGACGGTCTACAGTATTCTGGAAACACCCGGTGCGCATCAATTGGCCGCCTATCCAATACCTGATGCCAAACCGCTACCAGTTACGGCCGTATTTTCCGAGCAACGGATGTTGACCGCACCGGCGGAAAAATTCGTAAAAGACTTCAAAGCTGCGCTGGCTGATCAGGCTATTCCAAAGGCTTAAAATAGATAAAATTTGTCAAACGATTAGACGGGTTTATAGGGCTAATACTTTCTTGTGTCTGTATGGGGCCCGGGCTTAAGCTGGAACGGCATTCAATAGAAAATAGGCTTTAAGAACATGCAACGCTTTTTTGTATCTGTCCCAAGCAAGATGCTAGCTGTGGCTTGTATCAGTGTGGGTGTAGTGGCATCCACGTTTATTAACCTCCACGCACAAGAACACCAAGCCATCACCCCGGCTAAGAACATGCAACGCTTTTTTGTATCTGTCCCAAGCAAGATGCTAGCTGTGGCTTGTATCAGTGTGGGTGTAGTGGCATCCACGTTTATTAACCTCCACGCACAAGAACACCAAGCCATCACCCCGGCAATGCAGGCAACCATTGAAGCAATTGCAGCCAACGACCAGGTAGATAAGGCTGTACGCTTTGCACGAGATGATGAAGCCAACATGCTGAAAAGGTTGGTGGAATTGAATGAAATTCCCGCTCCTCCCTTTGGTGAGGAAAAACGCGCTCTTCGTTTCGCGGAATTGCTACGTAACGCAGGCCTTGAACAGGTGGAAATTGATGAGATTGGCAATGTTATAGGCAGGCGAAAAGGCAGCGGTAGCGGTAAGGTAGTTGCACTGGGCGCGCACCTGGATACAGTTTTTCCTATTGAAACAGATGTTACGGTAAAAGTGGAGAATGGCCGTTATACTGCGCCCGGAATAGGCGACAATACTCGTGGCCTGGTAACCTTGTTGGCCGTATTGCGGGCAATGGAAGCAGCCGAAATTGAAACCAAAGCGGATATACTCTTTATTGCTAATGTCGGTGAAGAAGGCCTAGGGGACCTACGCGGCGTTAAGCATTTATTCCGGAAAGGTGGACTAAGCATTGATAGATGGATTTCCATCGATGGCGGCAGTGTTAACTGGTTGATATATGGCGGTGTAGGATCCATTCGCTACCGTGTAACATTCAAAGGCCCAGGTGGTCATTCATGGGGCGCATTTGGCACCGGCAACACCCATCACGCGCTTGGCCGGGGAATTGCCAAATTCGCGCAAGATGCTGTTGAGGTGACTGCTAGCGGCGAGAAGGTCAGCTTCAACATAGGGCGCATCGGAGGCGGGACATCTATCAATTCTGTACCGTTCGAGTCCTGGATGGAAGTGGATATGCGTTCCGGGGATGTCGAAAAACTCGCGGAAATGGACGCGGTCTTCCATAATGCGATGCAAACCGCTCTTTCACAAGAAAATGCATGGCGTACAGAAGGCGATGCATTGACAATTGATGTAAAAAGGGTCGGGCTACGCCCAGCGGGTCTTGGTGATGCATCTTCAAGGATCGTCCAGAGCGCCATGGCGTCGATGGCGTTCCTGGGTATAAAGCCAGAGCTTACAATCAGTTCGACCGATTCAAATATCCCGATTTCCATGGGTGTACCTGCTGTTACCCTAAGTCGGGGTGGCAACGGTGGTGATGCGCATGCATTGACTGAATGGTGGCAGGCACTTGGCGGTGCAGGTTGCTATGTTTACCCTGCTTGAGCAAGCTGAGTTAGTGTCACAGTAAGCCGGTGTTTTGCCATTTGTGACTTTGCAATATTCTTGTGCAGGTCAATGAATTTAAGTTAATTTTTGAGAGGCCATGTTGAAGCTCGGAGAATACAACTCTCCGAGCTTTCGATTTGTTACAGTTGGTTTGGAAATGAAATTCCTACTCAAGGTCTACATACCCGATTCCGTTACGTAAAGTGATCCGTGTACCGAAAGGTGCTGAGCGGGCTTGCAAGTCTCCGATAATTTTTTCCGCCAGCTTTTTCTCCGCCAAAATTGGCCGCCCTCTTACGCTTGTTGGCAAACCGTGACCGAGAGAAATCGGAACCAACTTTACTTCAACGAGCTTACCGTTTTTCCAACGCGGGAAGGCCGTTATCGCTTCCCATATCTCCGGATTGGCGGGAAAGCCTGAAGCATCATTATTGTACCGCTTGGCGTTAAAATCTGCCACATGATGGTGATCTTCTAGATCGTATCTTTCATAGTTTTCTGACGGCAGCCTCAGCAGTGTTTCATTCTGAAAGATAAAGTCCCCTAGGCTATAGAAAATTGGCTTTTCCTTGTAGACTTCGATGCCTCGTAATACATGGGGACCGTGCCCGACGAAGACATCAGCGCCCGCATCTACCATTCTCCTGGCAAAATCAGGGATGAAATCTGCAGGTGTTTCACGGTTTCCCTTCCATTCATGAGCATGGGCAGTCACTATAACAATGTCTGCAAGCCGTTTGGCATTGTTAACGACAGCGGATATATCGGCCACATCTCCCTCATTCAGAGTTGTTTCAACTCTGGGTTCGTTCCCAAGTGCAAATTTTTCACCGAATACTCTGAACTCGTTTGGGTTTTTTCATTGTAACCTCTAGGCATTCCATCCTGATCGCGAAAAAGGCCAAGTTTTTGTGCGATAAATCTAAGACTGTCTAATTCTGCTTTAGGTAGGAAATGCTTCTTGTCATAACCGATCGGATTTAATCCTGGCCGAGCTGGTACATTATCCCTAGAACGGCCTGCCCGCATATGATTGGCAAAAGTGGAAGCGACAGAAATTAGCGCCACACGAACCCTCGGTGTTTCGAGAAACTTTGCTTCACGGGCTTCGGCAAGGCTCTCGCCCACACCTGCCTGCACCAGACCAGCTTCCCTTACATACATGGTTGTCAACCGTTGTCCCTCGACACCATAGTCGCCCGTGTGATTGTTAGCGCGAGCAACCATATCGAACCCGGCCCAAGTAACATCGTTTACAAGTGATGGATCGGCCCGCATCCAAGTACCGCCGCTGGTCGCCATCGGATAGGGTTCATAATCATGAAAAAGTATTTCCAGGTTGGTGAATGCAGCATCCGCTGAGCGAATCATCTCAATTAGATCTAAAAATTCTTTTTCTTTATAGACGCTTAGGCGACGAGTAATGATTGAATCGCCCGTCAGGGCCATAGTGAACTCGCCTTCGTCTGGCAGAGCATGCTGGGCAAATGCCTGCTGAAACAACACAAAGGGTAACAATAAAAACAACCCTGCTCTAAGAATGTTTCTCATGAAATAGTTCTCCATCAACCTTGTTGGTATTTACGGATACTCTGTATTCTGGACTAAAGTACTCATTGGTCAGGTTTGCCCGGTTTACAGACAACAGATGCGCGGCGGAGTCAGCGCATGTCCGGGCTTTTTCCCTGTCATCCAATCCCTGTCAGTTTGGATGCAATTAGCGCCGCTGCGAAGGTGGCCCGGTGAACATCGTTTCATCGGGCCTGTTTTTTCTTATTTCCGGTAATCAAGCGGTGGATCACGGTCGCCCAAAACTGGAATATAAACGAAGTCCTTGCCTCTGCGACGATCAAACTCTTCCCGCGCCGCTTTGCGAAGTTCAGGGTCCTTCATAATGTCGATGGCTGTCAGTGCCAGTGTTTTGGCGGCGACATGAGCGCCTTTGAACCCGATAGACATGCCGCTTGCCGCTGTTGACTGCCAGCTATGAGCAGAGGTACCGGGCACCCATGTTGCGACACGTAAGCCAGCGGTTGGGACAGCCATAGACACGTCAGCAACATCTGTTGAACCACCGCGCCCAATGGGCCGGACTTCAAAGTCCTGTATTTCGTCTTCGCTGCCCAGAGCTATGGTCGGATTGACCAATGATGAATATATGGTCTCAGCAAACTTTTGTTCCGACGGTGTGTAGTTCAGTCCACCGACATCGCGAAGGTTCTTGTCCATGACACGCGCCAGTGTTTCGTTCACCTGAACGGCATGGTTACCATGAATGATTTCCCAATCGACCTCGGTTCCCGTTCCCATCGCGGCACCCTTTGCTGTTGCTTCAAGACGTGGCCACAGTTCCAGCACTTTCTCGGCAGAAGGATGGCGAAGATAATAGAAAACTTCCGCGAAATCCGGAACCACGTTAGGGGCAGAGCCACCTGATGTGATCACATAGTGAATGCGAGTTTCCTGTGGAACATGCTCGCGCATTTGGTTGACCATGGCATTCATTGCCTCAACGCCGTCAAGTGCTGATCGGGCATTCCACGGAGCGCCCGCGGCATGAGCAGATTGCCCTCTGAAGCGAAACTTGGCTGACCTGTTGGCAAGGCTCGATGATGCAATCGCTGAGTTTCTGTCGCCAGCGTGCCAGTGCAGAACGATATCCACATCGTCAAACAACCCGGCGCGAACCATATAAACCTTGCCACTACCGCCCTCTTCTGCGGGCGTACCGTATAGCCTGATCCGTCCTTGGGCGCCAGTTTGCTGGAGCCAGTTCTTAACCGCAATTGCAGCGCTCACTGATCCGGCACCAAAAAGATTGTGGCCACAGGCGTGGCCAGCGGTTTTCGATGCGATGGGGGTACGTGTCGCCACCGCATCCTGGTTGATCCCAGGCAGGGCGTCGAATTCCGCCAAAATTCCGATGATTGGGCCACCATCTCCATATTCGGCGACAAACGCGGTCGGAATATCAGCAACGCCTACTTTCACCTCGAAGCCTACATCAGCCAGCGACTTCTGCATCAGCGTGCTTGAACGGGTTTCTTGGTAGCCAACTTCGGCATATTCCCATAGCGTACGAGCCATCTCAGCTGTTTTCTGGTAACGGGCATCCAGAAACTCCGTCGTCATTTCCGAGTCGTCCGCGTTAGCAGGCAGCGCTGGCAGCAAAGCCATCAGGCAGGCAAATTTAAACAAGTTTTTGAGCATATTGATCTCCCGTTCCATGCTATTGAGTATTGCTCCCCCTGAGCCGAATAAATGAATTTATAGTGAAAATCCCTCAATCCAGCATTAACGTCAAGTTGATATGGCTGATGGGCACACCAGCGTTGATAGATTATCTAAAGCTATTGTGTAAAGTTATACCCTGGTGGCCATACAGTTGTTTTCCTGTAGATAATGCCCGTGGATAAAGAAGGTGTTTAGGCATGACAGATCATAAAACTCCCCCACTTCAAATTGGTGATAATATCGCATGGATGTTCGCCACTCCTATGATTGGCTATCAATGGCCGGACAGCGCTGATTTGAACCGGGAACTGGAATCGTTGGTGCTTCAGCGGGAGGCCGATGATAATACGATCAGGAATTCGAATGCAGGTGGGTGGCAGTCGACAGATGACCTGCTGTCATGGGGCGAACCATGCACCGACGAACTAAAGCATCGCTTTCAGACGTTGCTGATGGCTGTTCTGCGTGAGACCAGTGCCGATAAAAGTGCTCCGATCCGGACCCGCTTTCGACTGGATTGCTGGGCGAACGTGAACCGCGAGGGCGATTATAACGTGGTGCACAGCCACCCAAATGCTTTGTGGTCCAGCGTATATTACGTGTCGAGTGGAGAACCTAACTCTGACATTCCCTATGCAGGAAAGCTCGAGATATTAGACCCAAGGGAAGCGGCGACATATATCCAGACCCAGAAAAGCGCGCAGAATGAACGATGCATCGTTGGTAACGAACCCGGTTTCATGCTTATGTTTCCAAGCTGGGTGAAGCATATGGTGCACCCGCACCGGGGAACGAAAGCGCGTATTTCCATTGCCTTCAATGCACTGGCTGTAGGCTGAGGCAGCTATTTGATACGAATAACCCGAGAGAGACGGCCTTTGCCGCCGACGCGCAATTTATAATCGCCAAATCTGCCTTTCACGATCCTGACTTCAAAAGTGTCGCTTTGGGGAACACGAATATAACTTGGCTCAATCTGCCGCCATATCTGGCCATTCTCCATTCGGAGTATATATCTACCCTCACCGTCTTTTGTGGCACGAACAACGTTATAGATCACACCTTTCAGTTTTTTTTCTTTTTTCGTACCAAGCTTGTTATCTTCTGTCGTGGTTGCCGATTGCTTTGGTTGTTTCACCCGATCTGCACCAAAGGTCTGTTTCTTCTGTGCTTGCTCCGCAGCATCTGGCAACGGCATGGCTTCCGTTCTTGGTTTTTTCGGAACTGAGGCACCTATCATACCTTTTGTTTCTGGTACTACCATTGCAGCGAGTGCTTCGAAACAAACCAGACGCGCATCCGGGGTTTCTAATGAGGCGCAGTGTATCAGCCCCCGGCGAAGGGAAAGGTCATCCTGCGCGAAAGCGGGCGAAGCGGCCAAAACACCAACGGCAACTACATTGGCCGCAACGCATATTCGCAAACTGTGCATTCAAAAATCCTATCTTCTCGAAAAAAGTTCCACGTCTTTCTGCCAGCTTACAAGGTGCAATCCGGAGCGTCAAAAGAACTTGTCACGGGTATGGTTAATAAAAATGGGGAGCCAAAGCTCCCCAAAAATAGACCGCTGTTTTTCCGTTTTCTAGAAGGATTGCTTCATACGGACATAAATGACCCGGCCACGAATATCGTGCCCAACACGGTCATCGTATGATGGCCGGTCGATAAACGAAATCGGATTATCTGCTCGGGTAATCAGGTTGCCGTTGGAATCGTGCCGTGCCAGCTCAGGCGGATCGACATCAAAGATGTTATTCGCACCGACTGTCAGCGTTGTATCGTTCTCCCCCAACAGTTCCGGAAGAGTAACAGTGTACTGCATGTCAATAGTCGTCATGCTCGAGACAGGAGCATTGTTACTGTTGTCATTCAGATAGCCATCGATATAACGAAGCGTGATATTGGCATAATGAATGTCATTGAACCATGAGGCACTGACATTACCACGCCATTCCGGTATCGGTGCAAACGAATTCCGAGAGTTACGACTGCCCACACCGTCAAAATCCCTGACACCATCACCAGTTGTATCAACCTGGAACTTGTTCACCCAACTCGCTTTACCATCAAACACAAAGCTACCAATGTCACCCGCGTCATAGTCATATCGCATCGCAAAGTCGAGACCACTGGTTTTGACCTCACCGATGTTGACGAATTGGGTATTAACCTGACGAAGCTGACCACCAGCGTCACGAATGACCCGAGAGTCGTTTGCAATACCGTCATCATCACAGTCATTATTAACGATAGCTTGCGCGCCCTCAGACTGTGCAATCAGATCAGTATAGTCATATTGCCACGCATCAACACTGAAGCTAAATCCTTGCGGTGTTTGCACAACAAAACCCAAGTTGATGCTGTTAGCAGACTGTGGTTGCAAGTCCGGCGAACCGACAACGCTGACCACAATGTTGTTGCTAAGGCCAAGGTCGGTACAAACGGCGTTTGCAGGACCTTCACCGGGAGACGCAGGGTCATTGATGAAAGCCGACGACGATGCTGTTGCTGTTTGCCGCACGGTTGGCGCCTGGAAAGACGTTCCCCACGAAGACCGCAGGCTCAGCCAATCGGTTGGGCGTAGCTCAAGAGAGATTTTCGGATCAGTTGTAGCACCAACATTTCCGCCATAATCTTCGCGCCTGACAGCAAGCTGCAATTCACCTATCTCCTTCAAAGGCACAATGGCTTCCGCGAACACGGCATAAACATCCTGCTCGCCTTCAATAGTGAAACTCAGGCTTTCTTCGTTGGCTTCACCAGCTGAACTCAGCGGGTTCGGTACATCCGTGATTGAGGCTTTACGGTATTGGCCGCCGAAAGCGACGCCAATCATACCAAGGCCTGCTTCAAACAAGTCACCAGTGACGAGGGCATCAACGACATGTTCTGTCGAACGAGCCGTTGACAGGGCTGTACCGTTAAATTGCTGAACAGTGAGCGGATCATTGAATGCGTCACTTGTGCCGTCTTTGGGTGATATAAGACCTGGTGTTGCCAGCCGTGTTCCAAACGGATTGTAATCGCCGTCCGCAACAAGCTGATTGAATATATCGGACCTATAGTTAAACCCACTTGTGGTAGTACGGGTCCCTTCGGCGTATGAATAGGAAATGTCGCCAAACCAATCGTTCGGCAATTCAATCTCAAAGCCGTTCATCATACGAACATAAGTGAACTGACGCCGGATAGACTGATCGCCATAGATTTCGGCAAAGGCATCGGCGTTCGGACCGTTGGCCTCTGCGCCAAAAGGACGACACTGACAAATAAGATCAACACCAGTGTGAATGGCAGGGTCCCAGTCATCCGGTCCAATATATACCAGATTGCCGGCATTATCCGGATCTTCGATGAAGAAGTTAAACGGGTGATCACCCGGTATAATGAAGCCACCGCCGGTTGCGTTACCAGTGTTAAATGTAGAGCCACCTTGAGAACGAGTGATAACATTCCGGGACCAACTGGATTCATTGTAATATTTGATAGTGTCGTTAAATTCCCAGTCGAATTCCGTGAACACTTGAAGGCGCTCTTCGCCGCCGATAACAGAAACCTGGTCCGCAAAGTGATAACGGCATAGCTCATCTGTTCCTCCGTCAGGGTTCCGGAGAACACCACCAGCGGCCAAACAGTCCGGATCACCAAAGCGAGTACCAGTCCGAGTTAAGCCACCATCTCCGTCATCTGTTGCGAGGAAATAGGAACCTGGTGAACCAGTAGACGAGATGAGACGGGAATTGGAAAGGTCCCCGTTGCCGTCAATCCGCTCAACAAGCCAAGGGAAGTCTGTTCTGTCGTTACGGGTTTGACCGTAATATGTCGCATAAAGATTGAAGTGGCCTTTTTCGAAGGCGTGTCCAACCGCTGTGCTGACCGACCATGACTCGTTGGAAGCATTGCGATAGTCAGATCGCAGCTCAAATCCTTCAAATCCTTTACGAGTGATTATATTGGCCACACCAGCAACAGCTTGCGAACCATAGGTTGCCGAAGCACCGTCTGTCAGCACATCAATGCGCTCAATCATCAGAACAGGAAACTGGTTGATATCGAGATAATCAGTACCGGACGCATCTGCTACAGGCGCGATACCAGCACGACGACCGTTCAAAAGTGACAAAGTGGAGCCAAAGCCCAATCCGCGGATGTTGAACTGAACCGTTCCGGCCTGAGCGTTTGTTTCATTGTACAAACCAGAGCCACTGTTGACCGTCAGTGTTTTCAGAACATCGACAGGCTGGCTGGCACCGATCCGTGCCAATGTCTGTGAATCGATGACCTGAATAGGTGCTTTACTCTCGAAACTGCTTGACCGCCGAATGTGAGAGCCTGTTACTACGATTTCTTCCAGGCTGAGATCTTCTTCGTTTTGATCTGCCTGTGTATTTTGTGCCGCAGCACTGTTGTAACCTAAGGCTGAAACGCTGCCTAAAAGTGCTACTATATGGCTTATATTCCTTGTTGTCATGGAAGCCTCCCTACTAAGTGTTTTTGAATAACCGTCGTCAACGACGCATAATTATCTGAAACCGGGGAACACCCAAAGGATCGGTGGCTTGAATCCACGTCAACCGAACCCGGTCTCAGTATATGCGATTTACAAAGTCTTATGTGAAATTGGGAAAAATTTGCATGGTATGATCTATCCGATACGCAAAACTTTTCACGTGCGGAACGATCAAGTGATGATAGAGATTTTCGGAATTGCAAATGTTATCCCCCCATTTAACGCTGGCCCTTCAATGCTGTCACACACCTTAGGCAGGTCAAATTAAAAAAATTACGTGAGTCATATAACCAGTTTATATACGGCGTGTTTTTATCACTTACTCAATATGGTTGAATTTGCCCGTCGCCTACTGTCGCTCCCGTCTCTCAGAGCGAGGGTTTTCAAAAAAAATCGGCTCTTTATTATGGCTGATGGCAGTAGGATTTATCTTGCTGATTTTCCCTACGGCCGGCGGAAACTTATGCTGCACGAAAATAGCCCTTTTGACGGCCTGTTGTTTATATACAACACGGCCATCGCGTGTAAGGTAGAATGGAACACCAATCACCAATCAGAAGCAACGTATACTAACCCAGCACTACTGCTGCGGCCTAGAAGCTGGAGGAGAGCTGGAAAAGTAGTGATATGTCGGAGTTCGCAATCGCCGAATGGCCCGGATTCCTGCGATAGAGGAAATCACTGCTGAGAATCATGCCAGAAATCGGAACTTTGTATGTGACTTGATAGTCATATTCGCTGGCGGCAGGCGATAGCGAGAGACTCCTGTTGCTACGGGTTATCTGATCGTCAGCATCTATTTCGGTTGCGATATTGATAGTTGCTCTTCCTCTATCAACACGCAATGGTTGAGATAGTGAGATAGCAAGAAAGTCGTCTTCTCCTATGAGTCCGGTTTTTTGAAGGCCTATAGAAAAGGATGACGACTGTATGAGTGAAAAATCTTCAAAAAGACCGGCACCAAATACCTCAATATCAGTAGTCCCTGATAGAAAAGTGCCAAAAAGTGACCAACCAGCATAGTAAGTTCGAGCCCCCATTTTGATAAACTGTGTTCTCGACCGTTCAATGCCCGAGAAGGCACCTGTTCCGGTAAGACCCAACGCTGATCCTTCTTCATCCAGCTTGCCGCCTGTGACGACAAGACGGATAGTACTGCTCAGGTCAGCGACCAATCCTATTTCTGTAAGTGCGTTGTGTTGCATACTGTCGGTCAAGACATTGCGGTGTGAGCCTCTCGAGTAGCTGACAATAGCATCAAAGTTGTGCGACAAGCGTTGCTGCACAGAGATGCTTGTCCCCCTGCCTACAACGGCTTCCAAATCAGATGTGGTGTTTCTGGTATTTAGCTGGTGAGTTTGGGCGACACCCAAACTCTCGGTGAGAGCCGAAGGGGCACTGTAGCCCCGCCTCAATTCAAATTGACGGCCCCCTGGAAAGACAGTTTTGGCTATGAACGCGACATCCGTGAACTCAATCTCTTCTGGAC
Organism: Sphingomonadales bacterium; assembly: GCA_011088215.1. Classification (GTDB taxonomy): domain Bacteria; phylum Pseudomonadota; class Alphaproteobacteria; order Sphingomonadales; family Kordiimonadaceae; genus Kordiimonas. Next base: position 31,689 of record JAALKD010000040.1, read on the forward strand.
GGAAGTCGGCGTGAGAAAATCGACTGCCAACTGTTCGCTCAGACCAGTGGTTCTGGCGCGCCGAGATACTGAGTTGCGAACTCTCTCCCAAGGGAATTGAAACAAATCGGTTTTGGCTGCGCCGATACACTTGACCTGCGAGGTTGAGAGCCGTTGGCGCATTGTTTGTAAAAGCGCGGAAATCTATAGAAAATGCGCGGCGAAAGCGGTCTTGAAGAAAAGCTCCGGCGAAGGCATCTGTTGTTGAAAGCGAATCACCAAAAGCCGCGCCTGCAACTGTGAAACTGGCTGCGACCGGGCTATTTTTTTCTAGCGACGTGACGCCCATGGGGATAGTCAGGGCGCCTTTCGGTTGCACTGCGGCTCCCAAGTCAATAATGCCATGACCGGAAATGGCATCAACACCAACGTCGCCCACATCAACCGAACTGGTCAACAGAATTTCGGCGACTTCCGATGCGGCCAGATTAGGAAACATTTGCCACAAGACTGCGGCAGCACCTGAAACATGCGGCGCAGCGAAAGAAGTGCCACTTGCATCCAAATCTACACCGAAAAATTGTGGGTCAGGGTCTGGGGTCAATTGCCAAATACCTCCACCTACATCCGAGGAGATGATATCAACTCCTGGTGCCAGCAGGTAGAAATCGGCACCACCAGTTCCTGGTCGATTAGAGAAGAAGGCCATATTATTGGCTTTATCGACTGCTCCGACTGCCAGCGCCTGGCCATTTGCTGAAGCAAAAGTAGTATAGAGCGAAATGGCATCCAGCCGATTGATCGCCTCATCGCTGGGCAGATTGTTACCTGCAGAGATCACGATCAGCATTCCGGCATCAACCGCGCGATCCAACGATGCACGTAGATCGCCCGGAATCGAATCCGCGGTGACACTCAGATTGAGGATTTTTGCGCCGTTCTCGCGAGCATAGTCGATGCCAGCGGCCACATCGGCAATCGAAGAGCTTTCAGCATCAAGTGCCCTTATGACCAACAACTCTGCTTCATAGGCGACACCATGAACGCCGGTATTATTACGTTCTGCAGCGATGATCCCGGCTATTTGTGTTCCGTGTGTTTGCTGAGTGTCGATATCCGCAAAATTGCCCGTGCGGATGTCGACGCTGAGAGGAGAAATGTTGTTGTCCAGATCCGGGTGATTGATATCGACCCCGTCGTCTATAATGGCGACCAGTATATCTTCACCTGTAGCGCCCTGTGCATACGCAGTGTGTGCGTTGAGAGATTGTAGGCCATAGTTGGCTTGAAATTCAGTCGTATTAAATGGATCGTCTGAATCTATTATTGGCACCGGCGGTGCTTCAAATGGCAGTGGTGGCGGAACTGGTATAACCGGGGGTGGTTGCTGTTGCGGTGCCGGGCTGCCCACACCCCCGCCACCACACGCCGCAAGCAGTGATGAGAACATAGCCACAACAGCGATACGGCATATGAGATGCAGACGACCAATCGTTTGTCGACCTTGCGTGATTTTTACACTACGTCTTTTTTTTACATGTTCATTGTCATATGAAATGGACGTAGAGTTGGCTTTGGATAACACAGGCTGCGGTTCCTCCTCGGTTACAGCTTAAGCTGCCTTTTGTGTATGCTGCAAGCCTCGCAGTTTGACATATCAGAGAAGCGGTAGAAGAAACAGACTGGCATTCAATTAAGAAAACTGCCGCGCATGCTTGATAGGCAAGTCACTAGAAGCCCGATCAACAAAGATACACGTCATACCCGCTTCAATATCACCACGCGTGAAAATCTCTTTGATAATTGCCCCGCACCAAATGGCTTGATATCCGTTGAACTTTGCAGATGAGCACCGCTATGCATGTTTCAACTTTTTCCCAGCAATAGAAAGCTTTTCAGACGCAAAACGGACGCATAATCCATTCCTCTATAGGTACATCATCATAAAAAATGGTACAAATATCAGCTTCAAAGTTAGCCTTTAGAATAGACTGCCAAAATGAAGTGTTGGGGTGTCAACTTATCTAAAACCTGAAGTTGGGTGATTACGGTGTTCTAAATTGCTTTTTGAGAATCATCCATTTTTCACATTTTACTATTGATTGCTTGATGATCTGATGGAAATTGGTTTTTTAAACCTCAACCCACCTGCCGAAAGGTTTGTCGCACATCTACCCGGCGGTAACTTAGCGCCTCGGCAATATGGTTTTTCCCAA